>PXBV01000178.1 GCA_003565575.1 Psychroflexus sp.
TCAAGAATATCTCCTTCTTGAATGTCGTTATAGTTTTTCAACTGCATACCACAATCATACCCTTTGGAAACTTCTTTTACATCGTCTTTGAAACGTTTTAAAGAAGTTAATGTGCCTGTATGAATAACAATACCATCACGAATTAATCTAATTCCAGAGTTTCTGTAAATTTTTCCAGTTAAGACCATACAACCAGCGATAGTCCCAATTTTAGAAATCTTGAAGGTTTCTCTTATCTCGGCTGTACCTGTAATTTCTTCTCTAACTTCTGGAGATAGCATGCCTTCCATCGCATCTTTGATGTCATTGATCGCATCATAAATAATAGAATACATTCTGATGTCAATTTCCTCATTATCTGCTAAGGTTCTCGCATTTCCAGCTGGCCTTACATTAAATCCTATAATAACAGCTTCAGAAGCAGAAGCTAGAAGAACATCACTTTCTGTAATGGCGCCTACACCTCTGTGTATGATGTTGACTTGAATTTCTTCCGTAGAAAGTTTTTGTAAACTATCGGTTAAAGCCTCTACAGAGCCATCCACATCAGCTTTTAAGATGATATTTAACTCTTTAAAGTCGCCAAGAGCGATTCGCCTTCCAATTTCGTCTAGTGTGATATGCTTTTGAGTTCTTACACTTTGCTCTCTCTGTAATTGATTCCTTTTAGAGGCTATATCTTTAGCTTCACGCTCATCCTGCATAACTTGGAAGGTGTCTCCAGCTTGGGGAGCTCCGTCTAGTCCGAGTATAGAGACAGGCCTAGATGGGCCAGCTTCTTTTATTTTTTTACCACGTTCATCTTGCATGGCTTTTATTTTACCGCTAGTAGTACCAGCTAGAACGTAGTCTCCTATTTTTAGAGTTCCTGTTTGAACCAAAATAGTGGATACGTATCCTCTTCCTTTATCTAAGAATGCTTCTACAACGCTTCCTTTGGCAAGACGGTCTGGGTTAGCTTTTAAGTCTAATAATTCTGCTTCAAGTAGAACTTTCTCCAACAATTCAGCGACTCCAGTACCATGTTTAGCAGAAATTTCTTGTGATTGTATTTTACCACCCCAATCTTCGACCAGCAGATTCATGTTTGCTAAAGATTCCTTTACTCGTTCTACATTCGCTGTAGGTAAATCTACTTTGTTGATAGCGAAAACAATAGGTACACCCGCAGCTTGTGCATGAGATATAGCTTCTTTGGTTTGTGGCATTACATCATCATCTGCTGCAATAACGACAATAGCAATATCGGTAACTTGAGCACCTCTAGCCCTCATCGCTGTAAACGCTTCGTGTCCAGGTGTATCTAAGAACGATATGGTCTCTCCAGTTCCTATTTGTACACTGTAGGCGCCAATGTGTTGGGTGATACCACCAGATTCTCCAGCAATTACATTTTCTTCACGAATGTAATCCAGTAAAGAAGTTTTACCGTGATCTACGTGTCCCATTACTGTAACGATAGGAGCTCTTGGGACTAGGTCTTCTGGATTATCTTCTATAATTTTTGAAGTGTCCTCTACTTCCGCACTTACAAATTCTACTTCATAACCAAATTCTTCAGCAACAACACTTAAAGTTTCAGCATCTAGTCTTTGGTTCATTGTAACCATCATTCCTAAAGACATACAAGCTGAAATGATTTTGGTGACAGGGACGTCCATCATGGTTGCAATCTCGTTGACACTCACAAATTCTGTAACTTTTAAGACTTTGCTTTCCTTTTCTTGTTGGTCAAGATCATCTTGAGAACGTTGCTTGTGTTGGTCTCTTTTATCTCTTCTGTATTTAGCTCCTTTTTTACCTGAAGATCTGCCTTGTAGTTTTTCTAAGGTTTCTCTTACTTGCTTTTGGACTTCTTCTGGAGTAGGTTCTTCTTTTTGTACAGGCTTAGCACCTTTTCTTGAAGATGGTTTTTGGGTACCTCGTTTTGCACCTTGTCTATTTCCACCAGTAGAAGTATTTGTTTTGGATATGCGCTTACGCTTTTTCCGTTTAGATGCAGCTTCCTTCTCTTTCTCCTTTTCTTTTTCTTTTTTAGTTGGAGTCTTTTTAAATTGATTTAAATCAATTTTTTCTCCAGTAAAGTTGGGTCCAGATAATTTAGCATATTGAGTCTCGTGCTTTACCTCTTCTGGCGCTTTTTCTTCTTCTTTTTTGGCTTGAGGTTTTTCTGCTGGTTTTTTGTTTAAGTGTTCTTTAGAGGAGGTATTGGCTTTGGCTTGAGGCTTTTCAGCAGGTTTTTCTTGTTTTTTTGGAGAACCTTTTTTCTTTTTAAAATCGTCAAGTTCAATTTTTCCAACTTGCTTTAAACCAGAAATTCTATGTTTTGACTCTTCTTTTTTGGGTTCAGACGCGGTTTTTTTAGAAGCTTCAGCTTCAGCTTCTGCTTGCGCTTTAGCTTTTTCTTCTTCCTGAGCTTTAGCTTCTGCAATTTTTTTCTCTTCTGCCTCTCGCTCTTTTCTGGCTTCTTCTTTTTTCTTCTCCAGTTCCTGTTCTCTTGCAAGACGCAATTCTTCTTTCTCCTTTTTTCGTTCTTCACTCACTTCTTTTGAAGCTACCTTTTTGCTTTTATCAGTTTCAAATTTATCTGATAAAACCTCGTAAATTTCTGCAGAAATTTTTGTGGTAGGTCTTGCATCAATCTCGTACCCTTGAGAATTCAAGTATTCCACAGCTCTATCTAATGAAATATTAAATTCTCTAAGAACTTTATTTAATCTTGTTTGTTTTAATTCAGCCATAAATTGCCTCTAATATTACCTCTTTTATAATGTTACAAAGATGAGTTTAAAAAATTTATTCTTCAAACTCTTCTTTTAAAATTTTAATCACGCTCAAAACTGTCTCTTCTTCTAAGTCAGTTCTTCTCACGAGATCACTTACTTCTAGTTCTAATATGCTTTTTGCTGTATCTAGACCTATTCTACTAAATTCTTTGATCACCCAATCTTCTATCTCGTCTTTAAATTCTGCAAGTTCTACATCCTCTTCTTCAATACCATCTCTAAAGACCTCTATATTGTAGCCTGTTAGCTGTCCGGCAAGACGGATGTTGTGTCCTCCACGACCAATAGCTTTTGAAACTTCTTCTGGCTTCAAAGTGACTTCAGCATATTTTTTTTCTTCGTTAAGTTTTATATTAACTATTTTAGCTGGACTGAGTGCTCTTTGGATGTAGAGTTGTGGGTTGTTTGTGAAGTTAATCACATCTATATTTTCATTTCCAAGCTCTCTTACTATGCCATGAATACGTGAGCCTTTCATACCTACGCAAGCACCTACAGGGTCAATTCTATCATCATAAGTATCCACTGCTACTTTTGCCTTTTCACCTGGGATTCTTACCGCATTTTTAACTGTAATCAACCCATCAAAAACTTCAGGAATTTCTTGTTCAAAGAGTTTTTCAAGGAATGCAGGTGAAGTTCTAGATAAAATAATGATTGGCTTATTGCCTTTAAGCTCAACTTTTTCAATGACGCCTCTCACACTATCCCCTTTTCTGTAAAAATCTGCTGGAATCTGATGATCTTTAGGTATGATGAGTTCATTCCCGTCGTCATCTAATAGTATCACTACATTGTGTCTAATGTGGTGTACTTCTGCAGTGTATATTTCTCCTATTAGATCATGAAAATACTTAAAAGTATTCGTGCTGTCATGTTCATGTATTTTGGAAATCAGATTTTGTCTTAAGGCCAAGATAGCTCTACGTCCAAGCTGAAAAAGCTTTACTTCTTCAGAAACATCTTCCCCTACTTCAAAGTCGGGCTCAATTTTTCTGGCGTCAGAAAGAGAAATCTCTGCGTTTTCATCTTCTACTTCTCCATCATTGACAACAATTCTATTTCTCCAGATTTCTAAATCTCCTTTGTCTGGATTAATGATAATATCAAAGTTATCATCCTGTCCAAACTTCTTTTTGAGTGCATTTCTAAAAACATCTTCTAAGATAGCCATCAAAGTGACACGATCTATGAGTTTATCATCTTTAAATTCTGAGAATGAGTTGATCAAATCGATATTTTCCATAATATCTTTACTTGTTAAAATTTATTATAACTTGTGCTTTCTCAATGTGTTCGAAAGCTATTTTTTCTTCTTTTTCTACTTTATGTTTGCCTTTTCCAACCGGTTTTGGCTCTCTAGCCGTCCACTTGAGATGAATAGTATTATCATCAACATTTATGAGATCTGCTTCTATTTTTTTATCAACAGTGATAACCGATAACTTTCTGCCTACATTTTTCTTGTATTGCCTTGGGTATAATAGCGGTTCTGTAGCTCCACACGACGCCACTTCTAGTGAGAAATCTTCAAGCTCTCTGTCCAAATTATGCTCTATTGCTCTGCTAATAGAGACACAGTCTGAGATGGATAAATCTCTATCTCCATCTATAATAACTTTAATATTATTGTTCCCTGTAATTTGTAAATCAATAAGAAATAGACTTTTATCTTCTTGAAGCCCCTCTGTTACTAAGGCCATAATTTGCTTTTTCTCTAAAGCCATTCTATACTTATAAAAAGAGGGGACTTATTTGTCCCCTCATATTCAAAACTTTGCAAATATAATAATAATTTATCAGTTAAAAAAGAGACTGTTTTTTATTATTTCACGTATATTTAAATACCTTTTAATCTAAATCTATTATGAAACGCATTCTTGTTCCTACAGACTTTTCAACACAAGCGGATAATGCTTTGAAAGTAGCAGCTCAAATAGCACAAAATTATGAAGCTGAAATCTATTTACTTCATCTACTTGATCTTCCTTTAAAGCTTATAGATCCTATAAATGAAGGAGTTGGTGGAGACCTTCCGGAATCTTTATTTTTCATGAAACTAGCTCATAAAGAGTTTGCAGAAACCTTTAAGCGGTTGAGCTACTACCTAGAAGGGATTAAAGTTCATGAAACCGTTGAGTTTAATCAAGCTTTTGATGGAATTATGGAAATTTCTGATAAATATAAATGTGACCTTATTGTGATGGGATCTAGTGGCTCTGATGGCTTGGAAGAAATTCTTGTGGGTTCCAATACTGAAAAAGTGGTGAGACACTCAAAAATCCCCGTTTTAGTGATTAAAAGTGAAATTTCTATTTTCAAAATTAATTATTTCGTTTTTGTGTCTAACCTTACTTCAAAAAATAAAAAGGCTTTTGAAGAAGCTCTAAAGTTTGCAAAACTTTTTGAAGTGGATTTGCAACTTGCCTACATCAACACACCACATAAATTTAAAACTACAGCTGAGGTGGATGCCTTGCTTGCTGATTTTACTAGTGGATTAGATTTTGACTCCTCTCATTTTCATGTTTATAACGATGTAACTGTGGAGCGCGGAATACGTCACTTTTCTTCAAAAGTAAATGCCGATTTAATTGGAATTGGAACGCATGCTAGAAAAGGTATAGCCCATTTCATAAGTGGCAGTTTAGCAGATGACCTGGTGAATCATATTAAAAAACCAATTATTACTTTTAAAATTTAATGGCTTCGCTTTTTGTATTTTCTGAAAAAATTAAGTAAAATTTTATATTTTTAATACTTAAATCTTTTTAGAGTCGTGTAAAAAAAGGATAGGAACTTTAGGAAGACAAACGGTGTTTGGGGACGTGCTAAATATATTCTGGAAAATACTTAAATTTTTAGCCATCACCATTATAATGTTATAGCCATTAATGCACATACTTTGTGATGAAAGCTTAATTTCTTCAATGGTTTTAAAATTTAAGGACTCTATAGCTTTTGAAATTAAGTCTTTAGATTGTATCTTGTTTGGTTCCAAATCCTTAGCTCTATCAACAGAAAGTACTGAGAGCTGGGTCTGATTGACAAATTCCAATGAATTCAAAATATTAAATATGCTGTAGTCTGAGCTGATAGAAAAATCAGTTGGGAGAAGTGCTGTTTGTGGCATTTCTATTTTAGCTTCCTCAGGAA
>PXBV01000293.1 GCA_003565575.1 Psychroflexus sp.
GAATTAAAACTAAAATGATGTACAGCTTCAGGATCAAATTGAAATAAAAGAGGTCTTACTATTTGTTTGTACATCGGTGTAGAAATTTGTGTGCAAAAATAACGCAAATCTGACTAAGACCATCCCATTCTTCAAGGTTTTATAGCTTCAAATTCATATTTTTGTTGTAAATAAATAATGCTCATGATAAATTCTGAAAAGCTTTTAGAACGATTTCTTGCCTATATCCAAATTGACTCCCAAAGCGATCCCAAAAGCGACACCACACCAAGTACAAAAAAGCAATGGCAAATTGCTAATTTGCTGAAAGAAGAGCTAGAAGAAATTGGGCTGAAAGAGGTGACCATAGATGAAAAGGCTTATATTATGGCTACTCTACCTTCCAACGTTGAGCATGAGGTGGATACCATCGGTTTTATCTCTCATTTTGATACTTCTCCAGACTTTAAAGCTTCAGATATTCGTCCACAAATTCATGAAAATTACGATGGTGGTGATATCATTTTGAATAAAGAAAAAAACATTGTGCTGTCTTCTAATTATTTCGAAGAAATCAAGCAATATAAAGGTCAAACCCTCATCACTACTGATGGTACAACTTTGCTAAGCGCAGACGATAAAGCTGGCGTTACCGAAATTATCACAGCTATGGAATATCTGGTGAACCATCCCGAAATTAAACATGGAAAAATACGTGTCGGATTTACGCCAGATGAAGAAATCGGAAGAGGTGCACATCATTTTGATGTAGAAAAATTCGGAGCCAAATATGCTTATACTATGGATGGTAGCGAAATTGGCGAACTGGAATATGAAAACTTTAATGCGGCATCAGCTACTTTAAAATTTAAAGGTACCAGTGTTCACCCGGGTTATGCCAAGAATAAAATGGTCAATTCCATGTACATGGCTCAAAAATTCATCGACGTTTTGCCAAAAGATGAAGTTCCAGAACGAACTGAAGCTTACGAAGGTTTTTTTCACCTGTCTTCCATTTCGGGAACTATTGAACTTACGGAACTCAACTACATCATCCGAGATCATGATAAAGACAAGTTTGAAGCTAGAAAACAACTGATGAAAGACATTGTATCAAAGATGAATGCTCAAATAGATGATGCTAATATAAGCATTGAAATAAATGACCAATATTACAATATGAAAGAAAAGGTAGAACCTATCAAATACATTGTAGATATTGCTGAAAATGCCATGAAAGAACTGGGTATCACTCCCATTCTAAAACCCATAAGAGGTGGAACGGACGGTGCACAATTGAGTTACAAAGGCTTACCTTGCCCCAATATTTTTGCTGGCGGACATAATTTTCATGGAAAATATGAATACGTTCCTTTGGAAAGTATGGTGAAAGCGACAGAAGTTATCATTAAAATAGCAGAACTAACTGCGAAACGATAACATTATAAGCCTATAAGTTGAGTTTATAGTATATTCGTTATCATAAACCTAAGTTGATGAAAGTATTTAAATATTTGTTTTTTTTAATTGTTCTTGTTTTTGTTGTTGGCTCGTTGTACGTTGCTACCATCAGCCTACCCAGCGAGAGGCAAATCAAGTTTGAAACTACTGTAAACCCTCAACTCATAAAGCTAAAAACTCAAGATCTATCCACTTATGAAAATTGGTTTAGCTTCCCAGAAAAACCAACTTCAGAATACCGACTCAGCAACACAGAAGACTTAAAAGACGCTAGCCTTTCATGGCGAAATAAAAACTTTGAAAGCATAAATTTTCAAAACCAATTTCTTTCTGAAACAAGTTTGACACAGCTACTCAAGCTTAAAACTTGGCTAAGCACCTCAGAATTTGAAATTTCTTGGAATTTTGACTCTTCTGACAATACAAATTTTGAAATTATTGTTGAGACTGACATAGATTTTTGGAACAAAGCGGAATATGCAATTACAGGAATCTCTCACCTAGACATGGCTGTAAAAGCAATGACAGAAAGTCTCAATGCCTTACAAGAGAACATCATCAAAGAAATTGCTGTATACTCTATCTCTAGTATTGGAAAAGTAGATACAGGCGGGTTTTATTCTATTCATGCTACTTCAGCTTCTAGACTGAATTTTGAAACCATCCTGAAAAAATCTCAACCCTTTTTTGAAAGCATAGAAGGGTTTATGGAAGATCAATCTTTTGAAGTTCACAGAGGAAGGCTTATTGTATTTGAAAACTTATTTAGTGGTAGTGACAATATTATTTTTTCCTCTGGAGTAGGCAGCAAAAATAAAATTGCTATTCCAGAATATTTCGAAGTGTTGACACAAAACATACCAAGGAGTACTTATTTTAAAACTCAACTAAAAGGAAATCACTCCAACTTAAAAGAACTTTTATCTATGAGTGAATCTGCTCTTAAAAAAAGAAACTTAGAAGTTGACTCGTCGCTGAAGCCCTTTTTAGAGTTTGAAATTGATTTTAACCAAAGTATCAATCCAGCGGATTGGGTTACTAACCTTTACATCCCTATACAAGATAATTAATGAAATCTATTTTACTTGTTTTTTTTAGGCGGTGGCTTAGGCAGTGTTGTGCGTTACAGCGTTTCTGTATTGATTAATCAACTCATAGAATACAAGTCCAACCTTCTGGGTAAGTTTACAGTTAATATCTTAGGCGGTCTACTCATTGGCCTTTTCATGGAGTTCTACTCAAATCAGAAAATTCTCATCCCTACCTTCAGTTTTTGCTTGTGGTTGGGTTTTGTGGTGGATTTACAACCTTTTCTACTTTATCCTCATAAAACCTTGACCTATTGAAGAATAATTTATACACGGAATTTCTGATTTATGGGTTGGGCAGTTTAATAGCTGGCATTTTAGCAGTGTTTATTGGTTTAATGATTATCAATACCAATTTCAAAATCAAGTAGTGCTATATAGCGTTTGCACTAATATCCCTTATTTCTATTCACTTCATTAATCAAACTTTCGCCATCTTTCATTCGCTTATAGTTGTCTAAAAGCTGTTTAGCTACAGATTCAGGATCTGTCATACTTGCAATATGAGGGGTGATTTGTATATCTTTATGATTCCAAAACGGATGAGACTCTGGCAATGGTTCTTCTTGGAACACATCTAAACTTGCTCCTTTGATAAAGCCTTGGTCTATAGCTGATATTAAGTCCTTTTCCACCAAGTGTTCACCTCTAGCCACATTTACCAAATACGCATTTGGCTGAAGCTTTTTAAAAAGTTGAATATTTAAAACGCCTTGAGTGTTTGGTGTAACAGGCAATAAACAAACTAAAATTTGAGTTTGCTTCAAAAATTGACCTTTCTCATCTGCACCATAAACTCGTATTCCATCCACCGTCTTACTAGAATTTGCGTAGCCAACCACGCTAAATCCATTTGCTTTTAAAGCCCTTCCTGCTTCCTGTCCCAAAACACCATATCCCATAATCCCAACCTTGGTCTGCTCTGGAGTTTGATATCGTTTCACCTCCCAATGTTTCCTTTTTTGGTCATGGAGGTGCGTAAATAAATTTCTAGAAATTGCTAAACACTGTAACAAAACAAATTGCCCCATATCTTTAGTCAGCTGCTCATCCACAATCCGGGTCACTTTTACATTTTTGGGTAGATTTTCATCTTTTAAAATATGATTGACCCCCGCTCCCATAGAAGCGATAACCTTCAAGTTGGGGTAATTTTGATAAAGACCTTCTGGGTGTTTCCATGAAATAGCAAACTCAATATCCTCTGGTCGTTTTACATCTGGATAAACTTGTATATCTAGAGACTCATCTTTCTCTTTCAAAGTTTTCACCCAATGTGAAGATGCTCTTGCTGTACTAACGATTACTATAGACATAGTTTTGATATTTAATTTGTTATAGTCTTTGATTTTTTTAAAAAAATTCTGGATCTAAATTATCAAATTAGTTTTTAGAAATAAAAAATTGACTGATCACTTAAGAACCACCCATCATTTGACGAATAAGATCTAAAAGCGACTCATCTCTCCAAAAAAACCTTAAAAACACCAATGAAATAATGAATATAAAAAAGCCTAATAAAACAAACAAAGTCCCTTTATAATACTTGTTGTGCAGATTTTTATCCTTGATATAAGAGTAGACCAAAATCGAAACAAAAGTCACAACAAAAAAAATGATGAAGGCAATGCGACCAGGAGTAAACATATTTGCTTTATTTTACACAAAAATAGTTTATATTCTTATGAAAAAACCAATAGACCAAGTAAAAAAATTCCATAAAGCGTTTGGACTTGCTGTTTCTGAAACTCAAAAGGCTGATTTAGGGCTTGAAACCAATTTATTACGCTATAAACTAATGCGTGAAGAAAATGAAGAGTACTTAGACGCAGCCATGCAAGGTGATATGGTTGAAGTAGCAGATGCGCTTGGCGATATGCTTTATATCCTCTGTGGCACCATCATTTCTCATGGCATGCAACATAAAATCGAAGAAGTTTTTGATGAAATCCATCGCAGCAATATGAGCAAGCTAGGAAAAGACGGAAAACCCATTTATAGAGAAGACGGCAAAGTTTTAAAAGGACCAGATTATTTTAAACCCGACCTAAAACGCATCATTGAAGGAGAGTAGTTGGTGAGTTTGTGAGTGTTGAGTTGAGAGTTACGAGTTGTGACTGAAAGCTCCCCTCCTTGGGAGGGGTTAGGGGAGGCTTTTCTTTTAAAACAAACCGTTTATTTCACCGTCGATTTTATTATAAATCTCTCCGAGGTCTTCAGGTTTGTCTACAAAATCTAGCTTATCTACGTCTATGATGAGTAATTTACCCTTGTCGTAGGTTTCAATCCAGGCTTCGTAACGTTCGTTGAGTTTGTTGAGGTAATCTATAGAAATAGAGTTTTCATATTCCCGTCCTCTTTTCTGAATTTGCTTGACAAGATTAGGAACACTACTTCTGAGATATATCAATAAATCTGGAGATTCCGTTACAGATTCCATAAGGTTAAAAAGTGAAGAATAGTTTTCAAAATCTCTGTTGGACATCAAACCCATCGCATGCAAGTTGGGTGCGAAAATAAAAGCATCTTCATAAATAGTCCTGTCCTGAATGATGTCAATATTACTTTCACGAATCTGAAGAATTTGACGAAATCTACTGTTTAAAAAGTAAATTTGAAGATTAAAAGACCAGCGCTTCATGTCTTCGTAAAAATCCTCGAGATAAGGATTCTCAATCACATCTTCGTATTCTGCTTTCCAATTGTAATGTTTAGCGATAAGTTCAGTTAGAGTAGTTTTTCCAGCCCCTATATTCCCAGCGATTGCAACATGCATAAAATCAGTTATTTACAGTATTAAATTTGTACGTATAAAGTACTTTATCGCTGTAAATATAGAGGTTTTCAGCATTGAAATAAAATTGATTGAAATTAATTTCTGGTTTTTTAAAACTGATTTTAGATTCTGGATTTTTGTCGAATAAGTCTAACGAGTTATCGGTTAAAACCATGACTTGATTTTTAAATGTATTGAATGACAACACATTATCATAGGCAAACTCATTGACTATGCTACCATTAATGTTGTATTTAGAAAAACCCTTAGGATGTTTGAGCCAACTGAAATTATAGTTACTTTTAAAATCTAAAACTTCTGTTTTCAGTGGGTTGGAGGTGTTTCTTGTTCGTTGAGTTTGATAATCGAAAAGTTCTATTTGCTGAAGGTCTGCATTAAAAATCCAGAGCAAATTATCTTTTGAAATCCCAGCAAAGTCTACTGTTTTGAAGTCTTGTATAAAATTGAAGTTAACACGCTCTACCTCATTCAATCTATTATCTAGTATAACAACAGTGTTGGCTTCTTTATAAAATAGCAATATTTTCAGAGGATTCAACAAATCAACACTTTCCAATTGGCCAAGCTGTAATTCTTGA
>PXBV01000071.1 GCA_003565575.1 Psychroflexus sp.
CCCCAAACAATCTCTCTATAAATATCCACATTTTCAGTGACTTGCAGAACATGATCATAAAGGTCTGCTATGTATGCTTTTGTAGAGGCGTCATACAATACGTGTTTGGATAATTGCAGTTTGTTTATAAGTTCTTTAATAGGAAAAATAGCCTTTCTAATGCTTAAAATTTCACGTTTCAGTAACTGAATTTCTGCCGTAGAAGCATTGTTGGCGTCAAGTAAAATCCTGTCTTCTAAATCTTGGGTTTTTTCTTCTATTGTTTCAATTACATTATAATAATTATCTACAACTGCATCTATAAGTGCGTAAAAGAGATAATCTGTTCCTCTCATACGTATTCTACCCGTTTTATTATGAAGACGCTCACGAATGGAATTGAAAATCAAATCTTGTGACTGTTGAAAAGAAATAATATAAGACCTATTAAAAACAAGTCCAAAGTGATTTTTGATGAGTAAGCCAGCTTCATTGTGAAAAATCATTTTCAAAGCAAAGAAGACATAATTATCAAATTCATCTAGTTTAGGTCTTTGCTTTGTATTGGCAATGTCCTCTAGGATAAGAGGATGTAAGTTGAGTAAGTTGCCAAGTTTTGCAAGTTCTTCAACATTATGAACCCCTACAAAGTTAATCCAGTGTTTAAATTCTGTTTCGTGGGTGATTAATTCAAGGACTTTTTCAACAGGACAATTGTTGTGATAAATTACTTTTTCTTCGTTATAACTAATGACATTGATAACCGTTTCTTCGGTTGTTTCTTCACCTATATAGGTAATTTTACCCGGAATTTGGTTTTGAATAGGTTTTCTTTTCAATCTGAGATTGCTTGTAGACCTCAAATGTTTTAGACTTTTATGCACTGTGTTTTTCAAAATGGTCGAGTTGGCTTTGTAAGCGTTCTTTGGTCAAATTAATGATTCTCTTATTAACTTCAGAAGAATTTTCGCTGTAGAATTTATATTCATCTAAAGTGAAATGCCCCATAAAAATTCCTCTAATTAAGTTTTTGAATTTGGAATCTTTTTTTACTGTATTCTCAATATATTTCAACTTTTCTTCTTTGCCCAGTTTGTGGAATACGTTCTTGTATCTTATAATATATTTATTAAAGATCGAAAGAATCATTTCATTTTGAAATTTTGAAATAGGTCTTAAGGTTGAATTTTGAAAGGATTCTAAACTTAGTGTAGATTGATCAACTTTTGCATTTGGAATTTCTACACGGATTGATAAAAGTTGCTCATCTCTTAGAGTCATCATATATTTTTTACTAAAATAAGAAAATCTTTTCTTTAGAAAATAAATTTAAAAACATATCCATTTCTAAATTTATTAAAATAAAAAAGCTGTTCTCAAAATTTATCTTTCAGCTAATTCTAATTAAATTCGAATTTAAGATAAAGAGAGAACAGCTTTTTTTGAAATGCTGAAGTTGAACTGCTATGATTTTTTTAATCTATGGTTACATTAAAGACGACTTCAATGTCCGTATCTCCTCCAACTACTGAAGAAAATACACCTTCATTAGCTCCTTCAGCAAATTTATTGCCTTCGTGAATTAATAAAATTGTCATGTTTCCAGTACTAGCAGCTTCTGTTACTAGCCTGAATTCAACCCCAATAGGATTTCCATCACCATCTTGGTCTAGATATTCAGTAGTTAGATTCAATCCAGAACTCGAAACAAAAAATATTTGGTGTTCATCATCTTCCTCGATGATTTCTTCAGTTACGTTTTCTACAGGTGTATCATTTTCATTTAAAAATTCTAATCTACCTGTATAAGTTGTATTTGCATCTAGGTTATTAGTCATTACTTGAGCATTAGCACCATCACCATCTAGATCTCTGTAAGAAAATTTTAATTCTTCTGTACCACCTTCAGCGGTTAAAAAGACGTTGAGTGTTGTAATTTCTTCTTGCTCTAGAACTACTTCTGGTGCATCGTCATCATTAGAACATGCACTAAAAGTAAGAACTGCGAGTAGGCTTAAGCTTAATAATTTGATTGTTTTCATAGTTTTAATTTTAATTTGTGTTAATAATTGAGTTTTAATTGTAACATAGCATTAGTGCCAACTTCATCGGCATAAAATCTTAAGGCATTGAGGTAATTTCTATAGGTTGTGTTTAACAGGTTGTTTATTATCAAATTGATGCTAAAACGTTTATTGTCGAACTCGAACTCCATACCTGTTCTCAAATTGAGTAAGTGATAAGAACTTGGTGGCGTGCTTATATCTACAAGAACGTTTTCAAAATCTCCAGTGCTACGGTTTACGATTTGCTGAGTGAAATTATTATCTGGAAATCGATTCTGTTCTGCAATAAATTGACTATTTAAGGACAGGAAAAAATGATTCCAATCAGCTTTTCTATAACTGAGCGTATTCGACATATTAAAGGGAGGCATGTTTATGATCGCTTCATCTCTAGTAATATCTTGACCATTTACATAAGCGAAATTCGAAACAAAGTCAAAATCTTTATAAGCATAACTAAGCCCCACATCAATTCCATATAATCGTGCATCGGTTTGTCTATACTGCCATATAGGAAAAGCGCCACGAATGGTAGATTCGATTCCACTTGGTTCCAACAAAATAAAATCATTTATAATGTTGTAAAATGGTTGAATATTGAAATCTAAGTTATTTAGTTCTCCTTGTAGCTCTGCACCAATTTTAAAAGATTGTTCAGAGTTCAATTGAAGATCTCCAAGTTCAATTCTAGCTAAACTATGGTGTAGACCATCGCTAAATAACTCTGAAGGATTTGGAGCTCTACTGGCCGAACTTAAATTTGCAGTGAACTTCCAATTATTTTTAAAAGTGTGTGTCCCGCCAATAGTTCCAGAAAAATTGTGATAGTCGAAAGTTGGATTGGTCAAAATTTGTCTTCCTTGTGCTTCTTCAATTTCAAATTGTGGATAAAGCTGATTGTAATTTTGACTTTCCCATCTGGATATTCTATAAAATTTTTGAGCATCAATAGTGTTAAAATCATATCTAACACCAGCATCTAGTTCCCATGTATCTGTCAATTTATAGTCTGTGGTTGCAAAAAAACCAGCGGTGTACATATCATAATCAGGAATAAGTCGACGAACCCCTGTCTCACCGCTAGGAAAATTGGTTTGAGCATTAAGTTCTATACCAAAATGAGAATCAAACTTTTCTGGAGCAGTCCATTCCAATTGTGCCAATATGCTGTGTGTTTTTAAATTCATGTCCATTGCTGGAGTATCTCTGCGATCGCCTATTCTTACATCAAATTCTAACCTATCATTATTTTGAAATGAATATTGAAGATTGACTTCTCCAATACCTTTGAGCTTTTTGAATGTATTTAATCTGAAAATTTGATGAGTAACTTCCTGTTTAGGACTATTTATGGAGTATGAGAAATCTTCTGTAACAAAGGGAATAGGTCTATTTATTGATGCCACAAGATCTGTTATATTTCCAATGTGTGAAGACCTTAAAATTCCAATCTTAGAATTGGTTAATTTATAACTGAAATCAATTCCGTAGTCAATTTTATTAAGTCCAACTCCGAGACTGAAATTATTTTCCCTTTGACCAGTGTTGGTAAGTTGATAATCGGGAGCATTTAAATCGCCAAGCCGTTTTAAGCTTCCTTGAATTCTATAGTTGAATCCATTCGAATTTGCTTTTATCAGGCTTGAAGATAAAGTTCCTCCACGACCATTGGTAGCGCCTGTTAATATGGTTTTACCCATTAAAGTGTCTTTTAAAGGTGCTTTTTGAGGTTCTACTACTATGGTTCCACCCACTGCATCACCGCCATATTTTAGAGCAGAAGCTCCTTTAATAATAGTGACATTTGCTGCAGAATTAATATCAATATTTGGCGCATGGTCTTCTCCCCATTGTTGGTCATGAAGTCTTACGTTATCATTAATTATGAGAACTCTAGAGCTATGAAGCCCATTGATGATTGGTTTCACTATAGCGCTTCCAGTATTTAGAGAAGAAACACCACTTATGGTTTTAAGTGCATCTCCTAAAGACGCATTACTAAAACCTTCAAGCTCTTCAGTTTTTAATTGTTTAGTAATAGACGAATTAAGATTGGGTTCATAAAGTTTCCCTTTAAGCAGAATTTCATTAAGTTCTTCTAAGTGGTGTTCTAGACGGAAGTTGATTTTGGTGTTTTCAGTAAGATTTATCTTCTTAGATTGTGGTTCACAATAAGGATGAGAAACTTTTATAGTAACCATGCCTTTGCAGACATCTTCTAGTGTATAATTTCCATTCTTATCACTGTAAGCAACAACCGAAGAGCCTTCAAGACTTATTACAGCTCCTTGAAGCATGGTGTTATCATGGATATCTATGATTTGTCCAGAGATTGAAATATTGCAATCTTGGGCAATAACAATAAGATGTACAAAAAATAAAAAGCACAAAAGACTTAACTTCTGAAACATAAAATAGGATTAAACTAGTGTAAAAACTAAAATTAGGGTCTAACTTTAAACTAGTTTAAAAGGAGGAGGTTTATTGTAGTATTTACCTGTATGGTAGGAAATGACAGGAATACCTTTAAAAAATGAAATAGAAGTGTTTTCTAATAGTTCTACTATCTGAGTATTCGATACTTTTAAATTTGGAGAAACAAAATAAACATCATCTTGTG
Organism: Psychroflexus sp.; assembly: GCA_003565575.1. Taxonomy (GTDB): domain Bacteria; phylum Bacteroidota; class Bacteroidia; order Flavobacteriales; family Flavobacteriaceae; genus Psychroflexus. Next base: position 4,666 of record PXBV01000071.1, read on the forward strand.
TTGATAACACGTATTCATCACAAGTATCACAATGTTCTATTGAAGAAAAATCGTTTTCAAACAAATGACTTAATGCATGGGCATTTACAACAGTAGTTGTAAAAATCATGAATAGGAAAACACTAAGAAATTGTTTAAGTTTCAAATTTTTAATTTTTCGCAAATCTATAGTAAATCTTTGATATATCTATTTTTTATATTGATTTTATGATTGGTTAGAAAACAAAAACCCCAAACCAAGCCTAGAAAGCATCTTCTTTTCAAAATTCCAAAAGAATTTATTTTGACCAAATAAAGTCCCTATAACAACTAAGAGCACTTGATAAATAGGAAAAATAAGAAGAATTCTTAACGTAAAATAAAAAAAACCTCCCCAAAAATCTTCAGTAAAAGCCTCTCTAGACAATCCTAAAAAACTTAAGGCAGGTTTTGCAAGATATGCAGATAATGATCCCGTGATGGAGAAAACTACAAAAATAATAACCAATTGAAAGTTGGATTGGATGCCCCAGCGTTCTTTTAATTTTTTCATTTTGCAAAAATACAAAAGCTTATCGCAATCTCTGCCTATATTTTTCTTGAAAATAGACAAAATAAAAATATAATAAATAATTTACCTCGTACCCGTAATCTGTTTGAAAATCATAGTCTATAGCTAATGGATACAAATCGGCTCCAAATTGAGTAGGGTTGTTGGCTCTTAGGTTGTAATTGGTAACAAATATTTTATTTCTTTGTTCAAGAAATTTCTGGTCATAGTAACCTTGAGGAACTTGGGAAACTAACCAGGCAGTAAATCCAGGTTCCAAAATGATAATCTCATATTCCAAACTATCATTAGCGATACGTACGGTATCATTTTCTATTTTTGAGTATTTAAAACTTTGATTGATCTCTGAAACCTTCATATCAGACTTGTTTTCCTGTTTTTTTACTGAACAAGACAGGATGGAAAACAAAAAGACAAAAGGCAGAAGTAACTTCATGATTTTCTAATTCTCATTAGTCATATCCACAATAAAAGCGTCTGGATACTTTTCTAGATTGTTCGACTTAAAATTCTCAGCTGCATTTCTATTATTGAATTGTCCTAAGATAACAGTGTAAACTTTAGTTTGATTTATGGTTTTAACTTGAATAAGAACCTTACTGTTGTAACTCGTCTTCAATCTATTAGCCAGTCTTATTAAATTATCACTTTCACTGAA
>PXBV01000323.1 GCA_003565575.1 Psychroflexus sp.
AAGAAAACTACCTTTGGAGATGCTAATGCAGAGTTGCAAGCCCTTAAAGACAGAATGGAAAATAAATAATATTTTAATTTTCATTACGTATCTAAACCCTGCTCATAAAGCAGGGTTTTTTGTGCTTAATACGAACTTGAGCATAAATTGAAGGTATTCAATTTATGCATTTTTCCATACATTTCTATGCTCATAATTTCCATCCCGTATGTACGGAACGGAAATTATTTACAGCTTTCCAAATGATAAAAACAATTTTACTCCTTTTAAAAATTTAATAGCAAAATTGGTATCAAGTGTTACATTTTTTAGTGTATGGGTTAATTTTTTTTTAATTCATTCAAAGCTTTATAAATTTATAGTAATTTTTCAAAAAAAAGTTATGAATACATTCAACACATCATCTTTAGAAAAAACCAAAGCTATAAAATTAGCCTACACTGATTATGGCTCTGGTCAACCAGTGGTATTGATTCACGGATGGCCACTTAGCAAAGCAATGTGGGAATATCAAATTGAATTCTTAGTACAAGCTGGATATCGGGTTATAGCTTATGATAGAAGAGGTTTTGGGGAAAGTTCTAAGCCTTGGAACGGTTACGATTACGATACGTTAGCCAAAGACTTAAAAGATCTTATTGAAACTTTAAGGCTTAAAGATGTTATTTTAGTTGGTTTCTCCATGGGAGGAGGAGAAGTGGCGCGTTACATCGGAACTTACGGCTCATCTGCTGTAGCTAAAGCTGTTTTGGTGTCTGCAATAACTCCGTTTATGCTGAAAACTGACACGAATGATGCTGTAGATGCTTCTGTATTTGATGGAATGAAAGAAGGAATTTCAAAAGATAGACCTCAGTTTTTTAAAGATTTTGGAAAAAATTTTTACAATTATGATGATTTAAAAGGCAAGGGTATTTCAGAAGGATTTTTAGAATTCAATTGGAGTTTAGCGATGCAGGCCTCTAGGAAAGGAACACTGGATTGTGTGGATAGTTTTGGTAAAACAGACTTTAGAGAAGATTGTAAGGCGTTTGATATACCCACATTAATTGTTCATGGAGATGCTGATAGAATTGTACCGATGGAAGTTTCAGCTAATCATGCAGTAGAACTTATTCCAGAAGCAGAATTGAAAGTCATAAAAAATGGACCACATGGATTAATGGTGACTCACAGTAAAGAGCTTAATACTCTATTGCTTGATTTTATGAACTAGGTAGATATAGCCGTCCTTATAGTTTTTAGGACGGCTATTTTTGTTGGTATTTTATTTGGTTTTGAGTAATTCCGGGAACTTCTTTTTAAACCTTTCAAACCTAGGAATAGATACAGATCTAATGTAAGAATTGTTAGGATTGTTCACTTTGTAATCTTGATGATACTCCTCTGCCATCCAAAACTTTTCAAAAGCTTTCACTTCTGCTGCAATTGGCTTATCATATTCTTTTGAAAGATCTTCAATTTTACGATTGATTATTTTTTTCTGTTCTTCATTTTGGTAGAAAATAATAGATCGGTACTGAGAACCAATGTCCGGTCCTTGTCCGTTCTGCTGAGTTACATTCTGAGAACCAAAATACACATCCACTAGTGTTTCAAAATCTACAAGTTTAGGGTCATAAATTACCTCAACGGCTTCTGCATGGCCTGTTTTACCAGTGTTGCTAGATTTATAGGTAGGGTTTTTGGTATGCCCACCAGAATATCCAGAAAAAACTTCCTCTACACCAATAAGGCTTTCATAAATGGTTTCTACGCACCAAAAGCAACCGCTTGCAAAATAGGCCCTTTTGAATTGACTATCATCAAATTTTTCTGAAGCAATTTCACTAGGAGATTTTGAATTTTGAGCTTCACCGCAGCTCACAAACAAAAGAGAAACAAGAATAAGACTAACTATTGATTTCATGTTTTTTATTCAAAATTAGTAGTTAAACCTTATGACATCTTTTAAGACGAAGTTAAATTCTACATATAAAAAAAGCTCAAGACAAAAATCTTGAGCTTGATACACTTATTTAATAAGGTTTAGGACAATTTTGTAAATAATTTCTCCATTTTTTCCTCTTCTTCTCTAGCTAATTCTTGGTCTACAAGTATTCTACCACTATGCTCATCAATTATGACTTTACGCCTTGCAGCAATTTCTACTTGTACTTGTGGTGGAATCGTAAAAAATGAACCACCGGATGCGCCTCTTTCAATCGTTACAACGGCCATACCGTTTTTAACATTTTTACGAATTCTAGTATAAGCTTTTACAAGTCTTTCCTCAATATCATTTTTAAATTTTTCTGACTTTTCAGCAAGCGCAGCTTCTTCTTTTTCAGTTTCTTTTAAGATGTTATCCAGCTCAGATTTTTTATGATCTAGATGATTCTGTCTTTCAGCAAGCTTTTCTTTTGTTTCTTCTATAACAGAAGTTTTATGTTCAATTTGAGCTTTAAATTCTCTGATGTGTTTTTGAGCTAACTCTATTTCAAGTTCTTGAAATTCAACCTCTTTTGTCAATGCATCAAACTCTCTGTTGTTTCTTACATTGTCCTGTTGGCTTTTGTATTTTTTAATCATAGCTTCAGCCTCAACTATGAACTGTTGTTTGTCTTTGATTTTTTCTTCAGTAACTTGAAGATCAGAATCTAATTTTTCAATTCTTTTAGTCAGACCGGCCACTTCATCTTCCAAATCTTCAACTTCAAGAGGTAGCTCACCTCGCATATTTTTTATTTCGTCAATACGGGAGTCTATTAATTGTAAATCGTATAGAGCTCTTAACTTTTGCTCCACGGTAACCTCTTTTTTCTTTGCCATAGTCAATAATATTGAATGGGGTTGGTATTAATATTTGATAAAACGAGTGCAAAATTAGGAAATTTTTTTGTAAGAAAGGCATGTATTAAATCTTTTGTATACTGTTCACTCTCATAATGCCCTATATCAGCTAAAATGATTTGATTATCAGCTTTATAAAAGTCGTGGTATTTTAAATCTGCAGTGATGTAAAGGTCGGCTTTCGCGGCTTTTGCTTTGTCAATAGCAAAAGCACCACTTCCACCTAGTACAGCAATGCGTTGAATGGGTTTATCATTGAGTTCAGAATGGCGAATTACTTTCGTTTTAAACACTTCCTTTATATAGGATAATATCTCTGTGGCGCCAAGTGGAGTTTCTAGCTCTCCTACCATTCCAATTCCTCTGTCTTGATCATTATTTTCTAGCGTTTCTAATTCATATGCGACTTCTTCATAAGGGTGACTTTCAAAAAGTGCATTTAAAACTTTAGTTTGAAGGTGAGCAGAGTATGTCATATTGATTTGGATTTCTTTCTCAAACTGTGTAATACCGCGTTTACCTATTTTTGGGTTGGAGTTCTCATTCCCTTTAAAAGTTCCTTCACCTTCAATGTTGAAGCTACATAAATCATAATTTCCAATAGACCCACCACCAGCTTTAAATAGAGCAGTTCTTACTTCTTCAGCATTGGCTACAGGCACATAGGTTGTTAGCTTTTTGATGGTATTTGGTTTTGGAATTAACACAGACCTCCGCTTTAAGCCTAATTTCTGGCAAATCATTCCATTAACTCCGTTGGAAGTATTATCCAGAGCAGTGTGCATAGCGTAGATAGCGATATCATGTTTAATCGCTTTATGAACAACACGTTCCACGTAAGTTGAATTGTTGAGTTTTTTTAATCCTGAAAATACAATAGGATGGAAACTTATAATCAAGTTTAAATTCTTCTTGATAGCTTCATCTACAATAGGCTCCAAAGTATCTAAGGTGATTAAAACACCGCTTACTTCCATGTTTTTTTCACCAATCAATAATCCTGTATTGTCGAAGTCTTCAGCATAATAGTCTGGAGATAGTTCTTCTAAAGCTGTAATAAAATCCTTTACAATCATTATTATTTAATTTGAAACTCTAAATTTAAAAATTATAATTTCGCAGTCATGAAATATTTTAGATATTTATTGTTTCCATTTTCTGTCCTTTACGGCAGTGTGTTGGCAATAAGGAATTTACTTTACTCTTTAGGTGTACTGAAGTCAACCTCCTATTCTACACCTATTATATGTGTTGGCAACTTAAGTACGGGTGGCACGGGTAAGTCTCCTATGATTGAATTTTTAATCAATGCATTGAAAACTGACTATAAAGTAGCAACGCTTAGCCGCGGTTACAAACGTACTACCAAGGGATTTATAGTAGTGAAGTCAAGGCATTTATCACATGAAGTAGGGGATGAGCCACTTCAGTTTAAAACTAATTTTCCTGAAATTACCGTAGCCGTTGATGCCAATAGGCGGCGTGGGATTTCCAACCTACTAAAAAATGAACCTGAATTAGACCTAATTTTATTAGACGATGCTTTTCAGCACCGAAAAGTTAAGCCAGACCTCACCATATTACTATCCACATACGGAGATATTTACGTTGAGGATTTTGTTTTGCCAACGGGAAACCTTAGAGAATTTGCAGTTGGCGCCAAACGTGCTCAACTGATTGTGATTACCAAATGTCCGCCAAATCTTTCTGATGAAGAACAAGTGCGCTTAAGAAAATTAATAAGACCAAAACCACATCAATTACTTCTCTTCTCTACTATTGTTTATTCTGATTTTATTTTGAGGAGATCCACAAAATTAGAACTAAGCACTTTTGATGATTTTACCCTTATTACAGGAATAGCAAACCCTTTACCACTAGTGAAACATTTGAAGTCTTTAGGGAAGACATTTAAACACTTAGCATTTCCAGATCATCATGAGTTTTCTGAAACCGAACTAAAAACCATAATAAGGCAGACAAGAATTTTAACTACTCAAAAGGACTTTATGCGGCTAAAGTCCTATTCTGAAATTGATGAATTGTATTACATTCCTATAGAAATTCAACTGCTTGATGAATCTAAAGTGTTTTTTGAACGGATTAAAGAAAGCCTAAATCGGGATTTTTAAATTTGTCTCCAATATTTCAATCATTTGTTTGTGTAATATAATCTTTTGGTTAAATTTGCAAACTGAAATAATTTAAGTAAAGACGTTACGATGAAAAAAGGAATACATCCAGAAAATTATAGATTAGTAGCATTCAAAGATATGTCTAACGAAGATGTATTTTTAACCAAATCTACTGCACAAACCAAAGAAACGATAGAAGTTGATGGTGCTGAATATCCATTAATTAAACTTGAAATTTCTAGAACGTCTCATCCTTTCTACACTGGAAAAACTAAACTTGTAGATAGCGCTGGACGTATTGATAAGTTTAAGAATAAATACAAGAAATTTAAGAAATAAAAAAATTCTTCTAAATAATATTTTAACCCTTTCGTTTATCCGAGAGGGTTTTTTCATTTAGCTAATTTTTTAAAATAAGTTGGAAAGTATAAAGTATAAAGTGAAAAGTAGAAAGTAGAAAGTACAAAGTAGAAAGTAGAAAGTCCGAAAGTGGGAGCTAAGCTTTCAACTTTACAAATTTTTAAACTTTTGTCTGATTTTTTCATGCTATGCGAAGTTTGTAACTTCGCATTTTTTTTATTTGCATTTAGCTACTGTATTACAAGTTTTGTCATGCAAAAACTAGTTCTATCCTATATTTTGCTGAGTTTAGTTGTATTAAAGAATGACACAGTAAAAAGTTTTAAACTTATAAATTATAAAGTTATCAAGTAAGCTTTCAACTTTCGAAACTTTATAAACTTTTGACTGATTTCTTCTAGCCCCGATAGGAATGGAAAGGTACTATCTTTAAATCCAAACATTTTTTTAATTTTCAACCATAATTTTTTTATCTTTGATTTTACCGAGAGGAAGCATACTTTGATCACTCACTGGATGTTTACCTTGTATAGCC
>PXBV01000366.1 GCA_003565575.1 Psychroflexus sp.
CTTGGAGCAGTCATATCCACTTTTTTATTTGAAAATGCACCTCATGCAGATGAAGGGTATCTAACTAAAATGCGCTCCAAAATAGTAAGCAGGAAGAATCTGAATTTGCTCGGCGAGAAATTTAATCTTACAGACCTAATTATTTCAAACATACCACCAGAAAAATTAGGTAATAATATTAATGGAAACTTATTTGAAGCTTTAATTGGAGCGATTTATGTTGATAAAGGCTATAAAACATGTGAAGCTTTTATACATAAAAAAGTGATCCAAGAAGATGTGGATCTAGCTAAACTGGAAAAGAGAGTGATTAGCTATAAAAGTTTAATGATTGAATGGTGTCAAAAAAATAAGTTCACCTTTGAGTACGTTGTAGAGGACGACTTTGGTCTAGACGAAGAAAAGCACTTTGCTGTAAAATTTTTGATTAATGATGAAATTTGTGGTAAAGCTAGAGAAACATCCAAGAAACGAGCAGAGGAGAAAGCTTCACAACGCGCTTATTTTTCTATTCAAAATCAATTTCACTCTTAAAAAGCTTTCAACGAAATCGTTTTCTTAAATCAAAGCATCTTATAATAACGTTCTAGATTTGATGTATCTTGTTTTGTTTCATATATTTACAAATTCGTACTATTTAGAAACTGGTAATCTATGTGTTTATAATTGTCAACATGAAAAAAAAGAAATTAAATTTATCTGATTTTGATATTTTTGATTACAAGTTGTTAGGCATACATTCCCAACTGGAACCTTTTAAAATCGCTTATCGAATCAATTCTGCTTTTGAGATAAGTTTTAAACGAATGGAGAACAACCTTGACCTTACTCAAGGAGACCGTCTCATAGGTTTTCCTATATTTGATTATTACAACCAAGCATGGGACATTACCTCTTACCTAGTTAGTAATAAAGTATTAATAGAAGATACATTAACAACGCGCAGTAATGCACTAGGCCTAGAAAGCTTAATGTCTGAAGCATATCTTTTGAATGATTTTAAAAGAGTTGACTACCTTTTGAAAATTGAAGACGAATTAAATATTTACGACACAGAACTTATTATAAAAAAACTAAAGCAAATAAGCCAAGTATCCATGGTGTATACCATAGACCTTGGTTCAATTAAACACCCAGAACATTTAATTTTAAACTGATGAAAACAACCAAAAAGACCAAAATAGTCTCCACTCTTGGACCTGCTACAAGTAAAAAAGAAGTACTAAAGGATATGTTAGACGCTGGAGTCAATATCTTTATAATCAACTTCTCTCATGCAGACCATGAGGCCGTACGGGAACGTGTAAAAATGATTCGTGATCTCAATGAAGAATATGGCTACAATGCTGGTATACTTGGAGACTTACAAGGTCCTAAACTGCGAGTGGGAGTGATGAAAGACGAGGTTATAGTAGAGCCTGGTGACGAAATTACCTTTGTTACAGGGAAAGAGTTTGAAGGTACTCAAACGCGAGTATATATGAATTATGATACTTTTCCGCAAGACGTAAACCCTGGTGAACGCATTTTATTAGATGATGGAAAATTGATTTTTGAAGTCCTCACTACAGATAAAAAAAGCGAAGTAAAAACCAAAGTAATTCAAGGAGGGCCGCTTAAGTCTAAGAAAGGGGTCAACCTTCCAAACACCAATATTTCCTTACCTGCTTTAACAGAAAAAGACGTGAAAGATGCCATCTTTGCTTGTGAGCTTAAGGTTGACTGGATAGCACTGTCCTTTGTAAGATTTGCAAGTGATTTAAAAGAACTACAAAAAATCATAAAAAAATATAGCGACCATAAAATTCCAATCATTTCTAAAATTGAAAAACCAGAAGGAGTTAAAAATATAGACAAAATCATTGCTTATTGTGATGGCTTGATGGTGGCTAGAGGCGATTTGGGAGTGGAAATACCTGCTCATGAAGTTCCATTGATACAAAAGCAATTGGTGCTTAAAGCTAAGCAAGCAAGAATTCCTGTGATCATTGCTACACAAATGATGGAAACTATGATTGATAGCTTGACACCAACAAGGGCAGAAGTTAATGATGTAGCCAACTCTGTTATGGATGGCGCAGATGCTGTGATGCTTTCTGGAGAAACTTCTGTTGGAAAGTATCCAGTCCAAGTTATTCAAAAAATGGCTCAGATTCTTAAAAGTGTAGAAAACTCTCCTTTAATTAATGTACCTCAAGAAGCTCCACAAATTAAAACCAAGAGGTATTTAACCAAATCCATTTGTTACCATGCTGCATTAATGGCAAATGATATAGACGCTAGTGCTATTTGTACACTAACCAACAGTGGTTACACCGCATTTCAAATTTCTGCATGGAGACCAAGCTCACACATTTTGGCATTCACTTCCAATAAAAGAATCTTAACTCAACTTAGTCTACTTTGGGGCGTTAAGGCTTTTTATTACGATAAATTTGACAGTACAGATGTTACTGTAGATGATATCAATGCCATTGCCAAGAATGAAAGATATGTTGAAAAAGGAGATTATACCATCAATCTTGCTGCTATGCCTATAGAAGCAAAAGGTATGGTGAATACCTTAAGAGTTTCAGAAATTGAGTAATTCAACTAAATCTATAAAAGAAAAGCACCCCTAGCGGGGTGTTTTTTTATAGGTTTTGGCCATAACCTGCTACCACTATTACAAATTCACCTTTCGGTTTTTTGGTTTCAAAGTGAGAGATCACCTCAGTTAGAGTACCACGTACGGTTTCTTCATAAAGTTTAGAAATTTCACGGGAGATACTTGCTTGGCGGTCCTCCCCAAAACAGTCTGTAAACTGCTTTAGCGTTTTTAAAATTTTGTAAGGAGATTCATAAAAAACCATAGTTCGTTCTTCTTCAGCCAAAAGTTTTAAACGCTTTTGCCTCCCTTTTTTAGCTGGAAGAAAGCCTTCAAAGACAAATTTATCATTTGGAAGCCCGCTATTTACCAAAGCAGGTACAAAAGCTGTAGCCCCAGGCAAACATTCAATTTGGATTCCTTCAGCAACACATGCTCTAGATAGTAAAAATCCAGGGTCTGATATTCCTGGAGTTCCTGCATCTGTAATGATAGCCATTTCTTTTCCGTTTTGAATTTGCCGCACTAGCGAGTTGGTTTGCAGATGCTCATTGTGTTGATGGTAACTTTGCATAGGTGTTTCTATTCCATAATGTTTTAGCAAAATTCCACTCACGCGGGTGTCTTCAGCTAAAATAAGATCCACAGACTTTAGAATTTCTACAGCTCTAAATGTCATATCAGATAAATTACCTATGGGGGTTGGGACAAGATATAACTTTGCCATTAAACTTCAAATTTACGTTCCACAATGGCCATAAATCGCTCTTCTACTGCTTCTTTGCCTGCCCATTGACCATAGTCTGGTTTTACGTGATTCTCAATAAATTGCTGAACCTCTTCAAATGTGGGTAAAGTGTTAAGCTGAGAAAGGACTCGGTTATAATCATCTGTATTTCCTCCAAATAAATGCTTTGTAAAAGCAATCCTATCATTTAAACCAATCTTAATTCCAGATTTAAGCTTGTCATTAAGTGAGCGTTTTTCTGGTTGAGCAGCATTTAAATTAGGCTTTGGGACATTAGAAGGAGGCGGCGGACTGTCTGGCTCTGATGGTTTTATTTCTGAATTATTCTCAGGTGAATCCTCGCTTATAGGCGCTGATTTTGAAAATTCTGTATGGTCTTTAGGCTCAAAGTTAGGCAAATCATCAAAGTGAACACCAAAATTTTTAAAATCGTCTTCCTCTGGGTTGGTCTGTGGTGGCTTCACCTCAGCGGTATTCTTTTTTGTGGTTCCACTTTCTTGATGAGGTTTTTTAGGTTCTGGCTTAGATTCTGTTTTTGTGTTTTCTGGTCCTGCCTTTGGCTTAGGGCTTTGACTCTTTCGCTTTAGCTGCTCAATTTCTGCTAACAATATATCCACTTGCTCACTCTCTGGAGGCATTTGAGAAACTATATCTTTTATTTTTTCTGTATTCGGTTCAGAAATGGGATCTGGATTATACGCCATGCCATCAGGTGATTTATAATGACCGCTTTCTTCATCAATTTCACTAAACTGTTCAGAAAAAGCATCCTTAAATTCAGCTTTGGAAATCTCTGATTTTAAACCACCAAAATGCAGTTCAGCAAATGCAAGAATACTCAGCTTTTCATATAGAATGGCAGCTTCTTTCTTTAACACATGAATATCTGCTCTGTTTTTCAACTTTAAAATGCGCTCTGCAAGACTTAGTAATTCGTCCTCTAAAACTCTCTTCATAACATTTGTGATTTTCTTTTTTAAAGACCCTATTATTTTTGCTAATTTTAGCCCTAATATTCTGTAGCGATAACTTAATTATTAACGCCCTAAATTACAAAATGTTTCTCGAAAACACTGTAAATCATAAAGAGCAATTTGGATGGATTGAAGTGATCTGTGGAAGTATGTTTTCTGGTAAAACGGAAGAACTCATCAGAAGGCTCAAACGCGCCAAATTTGCAAAGCAAAAAGTGGAGATATTTAAACCACAAATAGATAGAAGGTATGACGATGTGGAGGTGGTATCTCATGATGAAAACTCCATCCGCTCCACCCCAGTTCCAGCTGCTGCCAATATTCGGTTACTAGCAGATAGCTGCGATGTGGTAGGTATAGATGAGGCTCAGTTTTTTGATGATGAAATCATTTCCGTTTGCAATGATTTAGCCAATAGAGGCGTAAGGGTTATTGTAGCGGGATTGGATATGGATTTTAAAGGAAATCCATTTGGGCCTATGCCTAATTTGATGGCTACAGCAGAATATGTGACAAAAGTTCATGCAGTTTGCACTAGAACAGGTAACCTAGCGCAATACAGTTTCAGGAAGTCTACCAAAGAAGACCTAGTTCTTTTAGGAGAAACCGATGAGTATGAGCCGTTGAGTAGGGCAGCCTATTTTAAAGCTATGCTAAAAGAGAAAGTTAAGCAAATGGATGTAAAAGACACTCAAGAGCTTCCTCAAACCAAAAAACAGAGTGATGTCTAAAGTGTTAGAGACCCGTCTTGAAATTGATTTGAATGCTTTGGAGGCTAATTTTAAGCTTTTAAAAACTTACCTATCCCCAAAAACAAAAATAATGGGCGTTGTAAAAGCTTTTGCTTACGGTACAGACTCAGAACTAATTGGAAAACACTTAGTTAAAATTGGTGCAGACTATTTGGCAGTAGCCTATATAGAAGAAGGTGTAAGGTTAAGAAAAGCTGGAGTAAACGTTCCGATTTTGGTATTTTACCCACAGCTGGAAGAGATTGAAAATTTGATAAATTACCAACTTACTCCTAGTGTGTATACTCATCACTTTTTAGATGGCTTGTGTCAAGAAATGTCAAACCACAGCATTGCATCTGTAGAAATTCACCTCAAAATTAATACTGGACTCAATAGGCTTGGCTTTGAACTATCTGAATTGAATTCTGTAGTCAAGCATTTACATTCTGAAAAGAAAATCAGAGTCTCAGGGGTGTTTTCTCACTTAGCCGCTTCAGGCAATCCAGATGAAGTAGAATTCACTAAAAACCAAATCGAAAAATTTTTGAAGGCAAGGTCTTTTTTTGAATCGGAGCTAGGCTATACGTTTATAAGTCATATCTGTAATTCTAGCGGCATACTTAACTTTCCAGAAGCCGAATTGGATATGGTAAGAGCTGGCATTGCCTTATATGGCTATGGCAATAACCCGGCAGAACATAAGATGCTAAAAGCAGTAGCAAGCTTAAAAACATTAATTGCTCAATTAAGAACAATTCAAAAAGGAGACTCAGTAGGCTATGAGCGTAAATTTAAAGCTGAAAAAACCACCAA
>PXBV01000351.1 GCA_003565575.1 Psychroflexus sp.
ATTGATGAAATAAAAGAAGATTACCTTAAAGGTTTAACCATAAACTATGTCAATGAAATGCATGAAGTTTTAGAGATTGCTTTGTTAAAGCAAAAGGTAAAAGACCCAAAATCTTTGTAAACTAAAATGACCCCGTCTCATTTAGAAAATGGGACGGCTATTTATTAAATTTTAAAAGGAAGTTTGAATTTATTTTTAAACTAAAAAGTTCTTTTAGAAAAATGTTTGAACCACCAATCCAATCAATAACTTCTTCGGAATCCTACCTCAACTGAATGATTTATCAAATTGATAAAATTATCATGAACCCCTAGGCTAAGGTCCAGCTGTAGGTAATTTATAATTTTAGAAACTGCCTCAGAATTGAATTTTAAATCGGGGATGCTTACGTATTTTTCAAAAACTACGCCTATACTTTTATAGTATAAAGATTCTAAATCGTTCAATTGGGCTGGAGGTTTATTGAGTAGCTCAAAGGAATTAATGTTGAAATAATTTAAAACCTCATTGATATAATTTTTGTGTAATATAGGCTTTGGGTTTACAATATTTAACTCACGAATAGATGGATTCAAATAGGCATGTAAAATTGCTTTAGCTACAAAATCCACAGGAACTATATTAAGTCCACTTTTGTGATCTATCCAAATTCTAAAATGGTCTTTAGAATTTTTGGCGTATTTGTTTAGGAATATAGCCCAAGAATAAAAAACATCAAACTTTGGAGTTTCAAATAAAGGCTGTTCAATTAAACGCCCACAAATAATACTCGGTCTTAAAATTTGAACTTTAATACCATGCTTTGAACAAAAATGTCTAACGTAGGTCTCACTTTCAAATTTGGATTCCTCGTACGCATTTCTAAAATCTGAAATGGAATAATCATCAATGTTCTCTTTTACTTCTTCAAGTTGGATACCATATGAAAATGCCGTACTAATGTAAATAAATCGGCTAAGTCTTTCTGGTAATTTTGATAAAAAATCTTTAGTTACAACCAGATTTTGTTGGTGTACTTTATTTTTAGAAGAACTGGTTTGAGCTAAACTGGTAGAAGCTGCGCAATGAATGACAGTATCAAATATATAGTCTTTTAAATCTTCGGTTCTCAACGAATTTAAGTCTGAATTGATCACTGTTATTTTTTCAAGACAGGCTTCCAAGGAAAACTTATCTAAAAATTGAGGTCTGGATTTGTCCCTCAGCATATCGATTAATCGTTGCTGAGCATTTTTATGACGTTGATTTCTAATAATGACATAAAGATGCCCTACAGATTTTTCTTCTAAAGCTTTGTGTATCCACTCAAAAAGGATATGACTCCCCAAAATTCCCGTACTGCCAGTAAGTAAACAATTCATGTTACTTTATTTTAAAATGATAAATGTACTGAAGTATATTTAGATGAAGAAAATACAATGGATAAATAGTTCTAAATAAATATTTGGTTTGATAGAAATGACAACTTAAGCAACATGCAGTTTGAAAACTGAGTACGTCTTCTTCATTTTTGGTGATAAATTTAATTTTACTCTTTAGCATATTTTTAGCATCCTTAATTAAACTTTTTTAGCTAAAGAGTGTCATAATTGCATTCAATTTAAATCAAAATGAGTCAAAACTTATATTTACATAGTTGACTTTATATTCAATTTTAACGCGAAGATGAATCTAATTTTACAGATATTATATTTATGAGACCAGTTGTGTTCCTCTGTTTTATATTCTTTTTTCACATACAACATTTTCTAGCTCAAGACTTAGACAAAAGTTTTACCGTAAAATATACTCAAGAAGAATTTGTAATTGACGGTGTTTTAGATGAAAAAGCATGGGAGTACGCAGAAAGTGTAGGTCCATTTCAAGAATATTTTCCTGAAGATGATATTTTGGCTAAATTCCAAACTGATATTAGAATATTAGTATCTGAAGACACTCTTTATGTGGGATTAAAAGTAATAACGCCTGGTAATAATTATACCGTTGCTTCTCTTGAACGTGACTGGAGAGCTGGTGGGTCTGACAATATAAGTGTTTTGTTTGATACCTTTAATGATGGTAATAACGCTTTTTTATTTGGTATCAACCCCTATGGCGTAAGGCGAGAAGTTTTTATTTCTGGTGGTGGCCAAAGTTCAGGGGCTTTTACACCTTCTTGGGATGTAAAATGGGTTGGTGAAAGTAAAATTTATGATGGATATTATACAGCGGAAATGGCTATTCCGCTTACATCCTTCAAATTTAGAGAAGGAGAGAGCAAGTGGCGTTTTCAAAGCTATAGGTACGATATGCAAGCCGATGAACGCAGCGTTTGGTACAATGTCCCTCAAAATCAAAGTATAATCAACCTCGCCTTTATGGGTGATATGTATTTTGAAAAACCCCTTGGTAAATCTAGGACTCCATTTGCTTTTATTCCTTTTATCAATGGCCTTTCAGAAAGTGATAATGAAAATGGAATTTCCAATTCAAGTTTTACTTTTGGAGCAGATGCCAAAGTATCCTTAGGTAATAGCATGAACTTAGATATTACCTTAAATCCAGACTTCTCTAATGTGGAGGTAGATGATATTTTTACCAACCTCACCCGTTTTGAAATCAATCTACCAGAACGCCGGCAGTTTTTTATTGATAACAATGACCTATTTGGAAACTTTGGTAACGCAGGTCTTGCCAATCCGTTTTTTTCTAGACGTATAGGGATTGCTACAGACCGGTTTGGGAATAGAGTGGAAAACGATATCATTGGAGGTGTTCGACTGAGTGGTAAAATCAGTAAAGATTTAAGACTTGGCTTTCTGAATTTGCAGACAGCAAAAAGCTCTGAGCAAGAAGTGGCTTCCAATAACAATATGATGTTTTCCTTACAGCAGAAGTTATTTAGCAGGTCCAATATTGGAATCTTTATGATCAATAGACAGACTTTCGATTCTGATGATTTCATCAGTCCAAACGACCAATATAACAGAGTAGTTGGTATAGACTATAACCTTGCCACCAAGGATAATGTTTGGTTTGGAAAATTTTATGCGCACAAGTCCTTTCAGCCAGAAGAAAGAGACGGACATTCTGCAGGTGTTCTCTTAGGAAGAAATTCAAAAAAATGGACCGTATCCTCAGACTTTTCTTTCATAGAAGACGATTTTCGTTCGGATTTAGGCTTTATTTTGAGAAAGGATATCATTCGGTCTAGTACACAAATCTCTAGACAGTTTTGGCCAAAAGGAGGAAAAGTAAATAATCATACCATCAGTTTTGTACCCACAGTTATTTGGAGACCTAAACTGGATTATCAAAAAACAGATCACGACTACACCCTGTCCTACAATGTTAGTATGAAAGATTTTACCAATTTCGGAATCAATGCTACCAATAGTTATATCTTTTTAGATCAACCGTTTGACCCCACGGGTACAGAAGGTGCAGAGCAACTTCCAGCAAATCGAGGATATGCGTTCAGTTCTGTAGGTTTAAATTACAGGAGCAACGATGCAGATGTCTTTTCTTATAGAACCAATCTTAGTTTTGGAGAATTCTTCAATGGAGATCGCTTTTCTGTTGGAGGAGAAGCCGTACTTAGGATTCAACCTATTGCAAGACTGAGCTTAAATGTAAATTACGATAGAATTTCACTGCCAGAGCCTTATGAAACAGGAGATTTGTGGATAATTGCACCAAGGATTGGATTTACATTTACCAAATCCATCTTTTGGTCTACTGTATTTCAATATGCCAGCCAAAGGGATAATTTTGGAATCAACTCCAGACTTCAGTGGCGATTTGCTCCGCTTTCTGATTTATTTATTGTCTACAATGATAACTATTTTGTCAACTCTTGGGAACCAAGGTTTAGATCTATCAACTTAAAATTAACTTATTGGTTGAATATTTAACAGCAAACTTAAACAAAACCCTCGCAAACACTAGGTTTGCGAGGGTTTAAGGTGGAGTCGGGGAGACTCGAACTCCCGTCCAAACAAGCAATTCAATAGTTTTCTACACGCTTAGTTTTCTCTTGGGTTGTCGAGACAAAGCTGGCTGAAAACCACCTACTTTATCCTTATCCTCAATTGAGTTTTACCAAAGCATCAAGGCTCTGCTTTGGCTATATTTACTTTACCGGTGCCTCTGGTGCAAACGCCGTAAATCAAGGCTTTTGCGAGACATCTTAGCTCCCAACCTTGTTGGGATTAAGCATATCCTACTGTGATTCGGATTATGCAGCCAAGGCGTAGTTATCTTCGCCGTTTAAAAAAGTGTGAAACATGAGATTTACGAGCTATATCCCAGCGCTCGGCGTGCTTACCATTCAATTGGTCTTGCTGTCAAAACCAAATCGACCCCAATTAAAATGTGTGAAGCATAACATCAGCATCACGTCAATGAACATGTTTTGGGCGTAACCCTTATCTCCGCTATCGCTTCTATAAGGGTCGGGCTATCCGCTATATCTTTTTGTGCCATTTATCAAAGCACAAAAAGGATGTCGCTTCTATCCCTTACGCAGGTTTCCCGTTAACTTAAAGCTAACAGACAAAAACCAGCGTTTCATTACCAAAACAACAAAGCAAAAATAGATATTAATCCTATATTTGAAGCAAAAATCATCTTAAAATAATACGTATGAAAATAGGACTTATCAAAGAGCGAAAAACACCACCAGATCGTCGAGTTGTATTCTTACCTCAAAAAGCCAAAGAAGTCCAGATGCAGTACAAAGATTTGGAAATTCTTGTAGAGCCTTCAGACGTTCGCATTTTTCCAGATGAAGCCTATTCCGAAGCAGGTTTGGAGATTTCAGAAGACTTATCCAGTTGTGATGTGCTTTTAGGCGTCAAAGAAGTGCCAATTGAAGCCTTAATACCCAACAAATCTTACTTCTTCTTTTCTCATACTATCAAGAAGCAACCTTACAACAGAGATTTGCTGAAAGCTATTCTAGACAAAAACATTCAACTATTTGACCATGAGGTCATCACTGCTACCAATGGCAATCGCCTTATTGGTTTTGGGAGATATGCTGGCTTGGTTGGGGCATACAATGGGTTTAGAGCTCTAGGTCTTAGAGATGGTTTATTTCAATTACCTAAAGTGGAAAATCTTGCAGATTTAGATGCCTTAAAAGAAGAGCTCAACAAAATTAAAATCCCTAACCTAAGAATTTGCTTATCTGGTCTTGGTAAAGTTGCCAAAGGTGCCAAGGAAATTTTAGACCACCTCAATATCAAACACGTTGGAGTAGAGGAGTACTTAAAATCTACTTTCGAAGAACCCGTTTATACAGTTATTGATGTATTAGACTACAACAAACGAATAGATGGACAGCCAGGGAACACTAAAGAGTTCTTTTCAGACCCTACGCCTTATGAATCTGATTTTATGCGCTTCGCCAAAGTGACAGATTACTTCATTGCAGGTCACTTTTACGGCGATAATGCACCCTATTTATTCACCAGAGAAGATGCTAAGCATCCAGATTTCAATATCAATCTTATAGCAGATATCAGTTGCGATATAGACGGCCCAGTAGCATCTACCATTAGACCTTCTACCATTGCAAATCCATTTTATGGTTATAACCCTCAAACTGAATCCGAAGTTGCCTTTGACGCCCAAGGTGCAATCACAGTGATGGCTGTAGATAATCTACCTTGTGAGTTGCCAAAAGATGCGAGTGAAGGCTTTGGCGAAATGTTTGCTGAGCATGTTATACCAGCTTTTTACAATGGAGATGTTGATGGAATACTAGAACGCGCTAGAATGACCAAAAATGGAAAATTAACTCCCAGATACAAGTATCTTGAAGACTTTGTTAAAGGTGAAAAATAAAACTGATTTTCATGTTA
>PXBV01000294.1 GCA_003565575.1 Psychroflexus sp.
TATTGAAACTGAGTATCAAAAATCTTTATTAATGGCTATGAACTGTCATTCAGGACAGGGTTATTATTGGTCTAAGCCTATGAATGCTGAGGATTTTGTTCAATGGGCAAAGAGACTTAACTATTGACTCTCTGAAAAAGGATAAAAGTGTAATTCTACTAGAAAAATAATTGACAAATTAAAGATGACTTTAGTAGAATCAGTTCATTTTTATTACAAAATTTAACTGGTAACAAAAGAATTTCTAAGCTAGAATTTGTACAGAACATCAATATATCTATTGTTAAAGTATTTTTTACTCTTATTAATAACATAAGTTATGGGTCAATATAAACCCTGTAAAGCTGCATAAATCATAAATTATAAATATCAAGGGGTTTGAGTATACTAAAAGCATCAAAAAATGCGCAAAAATCACGTTTTTTTGACAAAAGTATAGTTAATTACAGATACTACATTGGGGTTGTAAAACCTCATAATTGTCAATTATCCATTGTCAATCGTCAATTTTCCCTCATGACTCCACAGGGCGAACCCTAAATAAGCCTTGTATGTCCTAGAAAAAGTAATTGTTATTTAAAAGTAGATTAAGCTATTAAATTTGCAACATTTGTAATGTAGATAATACTAGGAGGCTCTAATGCATAGCACTAAATATATGCCGTTACGTACCACAGTTGGCCAGTTAATTGAATTGGCAGATGTGAGTATAGTTAGTCATTCTCCCATACTATCGAGATCTGTTTTATATGCGGAAAGAAATCATGAACAACCACCTCCAGGATTTGAACCACCTCCCCTAAATATTCAAGATTTCATGCCCGATGTTCTTGTTCGAGGTGGAATTCCGGGTGCTGGAACATCAACTTTTCCAATATCTAATTTGGACAATTTAGAAACAGTAATTGGATTGCCTTTTGATATTAACAATTCTATAACCACAAGAGCAGGTGGACCCATCATAGAAAATCAAAAGTCTCAGGAATTTTGGTTTGAAATTGAAATAACCCTTGATACGAAGCGTGGAACTCAATGCCCTATCATAGGAGGAATTTTATTCGGTGGTTATCCTTATCTTCCCTATTACATTACGCCTCAAGGTGAAAATTCAGCTAATTTTGGACTTCCCCGAGAAATTCATGTTTCTTGGGAAAATCACATCGAAACAGGATTTCTCGATGAAAAAGTAGCATTCATACGACAGGAAACAACCTCCCATAGTGGTTTACATATAATGGCCACAGGCCCTGTAAAAAGTGAAAAAATCAGAATTCGTTTTGCCGATTTTCCTCGTATTATACGTCGAATCCAACCAGATGGCGATCGCACCGTCGAATTTTGGGGAGTATTCATACCTTACTTAGGAGTTTTTAGCTACTCAGAAGATGTCCGTTATACTCCAAAAGTTCCAGCGGGTTTGTTAGGGGCAGTAAAAATGTCCGACTCATTAGAACAAACCTATTTCGAGCAGGGAAAATTTCCTCCCCAAATGGAAACCCAAATGAAAAACACATCCGCCGATTTTGTTTTTACCCGAACCAATACAGCAGGGTATTTCCCCATGAGTGCGGCATCACTTTTTAATGGAGGTCGTTTATATGAAATACCGAGTGATAATGACCCGTTAAATATCGATGAAATTTTTATTTCACAAAAAGTTCAACAACGTGAGCAAATTCGACTCTATTTTCAACAAACCGAAGAACACCCTCGCTGTTTGAGTGGCATAACTATTACTTTCCCCAACCCTAGACGAGTTGTACAGTTGACCAATGATAACTCTGGCATATTCGATTTACTAATCTATGAGATTGATCCTGTAGAAGGAGTATCACCCATTGCCATGGAATCGGAACGAGATCCTGCCCATGACCAATACAGTAATTTAATTTACTATCAGCAAAACCAAATCTTTGAAGGAGATACCCTCCAATGCCGTTTTTCTCGTCCCACCAACGCCCGTTACCTTGTGGCGGTATTCCACTGTACCCAAGAAGGACACCTTGCATTGACAAAGTTAGAGCTAATTCAATCAGCCCATGTGTTTATTAGTTCTCGTCAATCCCGTAGCCAACAAATGCGCCAACTCAACTTCCGAATAATCGGTAAAGATTTAGCTGAAGACTATAGTCGTCTAGGCAAACATGGATTCAAATTTACCATTGAGCATGTTGTTGGGGGAGAATTAAAAGAAATATTGTTTGAAGCCCGTAGCCTTACAGATTTATTGCAATTATCAGGGGTGAAATTGTATGCTAACCAGCGTTACTTAGAAACCGTTAGAGATGTCAGTGTAGAACAATCAGAAACACTAGATAAAAGTTTTGATCACCGTTATCATTACGGAGGTTCCCAGGGTTGGAAACGCTCTCAAACAGGCGAAGGCACCTCATGGCCTTTTTCAAATTCTCCTCTCACAACCTACAATCCCAACCCCGGAGAAGATTCTTTTTATATGAGTAGTAATGCTGAAAGTCGTACCCACACACAACATATTGGTTTTGTGAATGGAGAGAATAAAGCCATTCCTAGTTTTGTTGACACATTAGAAAATGCATTGGGGGCAACAATTATTGACAGACCACCACAAAATGTTCTTTTACAAGGAGATGGCTGGGACAGTTGGCAAATATGGCAAGGACTAGATTCTAACCGCCTTACTGATATTGACGGACTGCTAAACTTATCTGTCCCCCCCATCGATTCAATATTTATAGACATGGTAGATACAGCAACAGATCTTCTTACCCTAAACGATGGAGTAGATCTAAACACACTGACCACTTTTGCGGGGCAAGAAACAGTCCGTGCATATTTTCTGTTGAATGGAATTGGATTTAATCTAGGAGTCAACGCAGGTGTATCTTTGATTGCTTCAGGAGGGATTTCTAAAGGTATTTCCATGACTCCATCATTGCCAACAAGTACCCGTACATCTGCCAATGGAAACACAGGGAAAATTACTCTCACAGCCAATAAAACAGGTCGTTACTATGCTCAAACCCGTGACGATAGTTTTGATGAGTCCGAATCCTATACAGAATACCGAGGAGGACAGCTAAATCGCAGCATAGTACGTGATCTTTTTCAGTCAGGCACTATTCGTAATCGAAGGGAAGCGGTAAACGTTCATTGGCAAGAATTACCCTTAGATATTGTTGTGGGTACAATTCCCTTAAACCTTGAACTTCCAGCCCTAACTGACAAATTGTATACAACCCGTGACGAGTGGATCAGAATTCGTTTTGGTAATGGGATGGTTAATGGTTTGAAAAAACTTAGAACCAGAAATATTGGATCTTGTGAACAAGATCTAGTAATGGATGTTTGGTTTGATATGCTTGAGGAGGTAGTAAAAAATGATTATTGATCGTGTTCAACTAGCAGGAATAGACGCTTATCTGAGAGATGCAGAAGATATTAATTTAGCTTCATCCCCCAATAATACGGGAACAACCAAATCTGTTCAACTAGGTATGGGTGTTGACGTTAGTGGCATAAATTTACTATTAAAAGCAGACAACCTTTTAGAGTTAATGTCACGTTCTAACTTGGAAGATAAACCGATGTTAAGGATTACATTACGTAAGGAAATGTTTCCGCAATTTTATGCGGATCCCTATGCCCATCGTGTACATACAGTCGGTGGGTATGAAGACTTCCACCGTGGATTGATGACAAATATGCGAGCCATGGAAGTGGAAGGACAAGCAACCCTTGTATCTTTAAATGTGGGCGAGTGTGGTTGGCAAAGTCCTATTTATGTTTTTCCTCAACCCATACAGTTAAAGGGTGCAGCGTGGGAACTAGCAACATCAAGGCTCACACCTTCCGATGGTTTTGGATATGAGATGATATTGGATATATGGGTACAAGGACAAGATCCTGAAAATGATTCTCCCACGACCATAGAAATTGTTTCAGAGGGTTCTACTTTCCCTTCTAAACCAGATGACTTACGACATCAAACAAATCTCGAATCCAAGGAAGATATTATTGCTTATAGAATTTTATTCAGAGCCAATGTTCAGTTTGACAGTTACTTAACTGAATTTCAATTTCGCCAAGGACAAAGTAATTCATTAGGAAGACCATTACTTAGAAAATTTTATTTATTGGAATCTATTGATTCCATATATACTATTTTCTCTCTTCATGAATTGGAAAGTCAATGTGATGAATTTTCTATCTTAGAAATTTCCCCTCCTTTACAAACATTAACCGCTTATCTACCTCTCTCGGCTTTACTGATGGAAAATGAAAGCATTATTTTGGAAATAAATCCCGATTATTTCTCTATTTGTGAAGCTCATCTGGATGCACAAGTTATTGTTCGCCCTCCCATAACAGATAAACAATATGGAGGTGGTAATGCTTGACGCTATAATTACAGTTATCGAGGCGTTATCCGACTCTGCTTCTCAGGGTTTGGGAAATCTTGTTAGCCAAAAGATGAATTCTGGCAATGATCCACAAGATATATCCTCACCTAGTCATGGTACACAGCACCATTATCCACAGGGAAATGCTTCAGTATCCCATGATTGGGATGGTAATTTTTCCGATGGAGTGCCTAATCCAGACTCATCACTGCTATTTAGTCCTCATGACCATGGTTTTCCAGATGGTAAAACAGAAATTGATCTTAATAATAAAGGTAATCCAGAAGGGCAGAGGATTGAGCCAAGACAGCCCGAAAAATCCCTCATAAAAGAGCAAACCCCTGTTGATCGTGCTGAAAGCAGTGAGGATATAAATTCGCCAGAATCAGGTCATATTTCAGATCAGGAAATAAATCAAAATGACCGAGCGAATATCGAACAGGGGAATTCTATGGAACAGAGGCTACCAGAGGATGAGCCACAACCATTCGACCGAGCGAAGGCGAATCATGGGGATGATTTTTCTATGGATCCTGAAAATAAGATCGAGCTTTCCCCCAATGATAGAGCTGATAATGCGGGGCAATTTGAGGAAAGATTTATTGATTCAAGAACCGTACAACTTTTTTCCTTTAAAAGAAAAGCCCATGCTATTGCTCTTTTATTATGGCTCATAGACCCAGTCAAAGAAAAACCTGGGATGTGGAAAGCCATAAGAGATAGAGAACAAATAGAACAAGTATCTCAAAAGGCTAGGGCAAAAGACAAGTCTGAGCAAGCTGGTGCTTCTGGGAATGATGATGAAGATGACAAAAACGGTAAGAAAAAGACAAAAAAAGAAAAGGGGCAAAAGAGGGCAAGAGATAAAAAAAGAAAGAATAATAAAAACAAAGAAACAACAAATATAACTACTAACAAGAAACCGTCTACAGGTACATTTAATCCTAGAGTAAATAATAATAAAGGGTTTTTTAATAGTATTCCAAAAAATGTTGGAAGATTGGCTAAGGGTGTTGGAAGATTAGCTGGACCATTAGGACATATTTATGGTGCAATAGAAGAAGGAATACAACGGTCTGCATTAGAGAAGCCTGAAATTTTATTTTACATTTTGGACGAACTGGGAATCGATGAGTTAACCATAGAATTAACCCAACCATCAATGATTAATCCTTTGTTCAGTGAAACCTCAGGATATTCTGCTCGTATCAAGGATGGAGAAATCATTTTCTTTGAGACACAAACGGGAAAAAAAGTTTCTAGAGAGCAGGTTAAAAGAGTTTTAGAACAGGCTACAAAGCAAGTTCCGTTTCATTTTGGAGAAATAAAGAAGACTTAACCATTAGACTATTTTTTTATAAGCCATAATGGGAGATGAAGTTTTGTAACAATTTTAGTCACAAACGGTGAATTTTCTTAAAACCTTTCGAACCTTAGAGCGTGAAAAATTAA
>PXBV01000127.1 GCA_003565575.1 Psychroflexus sp.
ACGGCGAAGGTCCCTATGGAGATAGTTATCAATTAAATTCAGAGAATAGCGGTCCCTATGGAGATATGCTCACAGAAGAGCTCATCCCAAATATTGAAACCATTTATAGAACTTCAGGAGAGTTAAATGAACGTTTTGTAGACGGCTGCTCCACAGGAGGCTGGGTATCTTTAGCTTTACAGGTTTTTTATCCAGATACGTTTGATGGCTGCTACTCTTATAGCCCAGATCCTGTAAGTTTCAAGAGGATGCAACTAATTAATATTTATAAAGATCAGAACGCATTCTACAACCAAAGACACTTTTTAAGACCAAGTATGAGGGACGTTTATGGCGAACCCCAATTCTCTATTAAAGAAGAGATTGCTTATGAAAATGTAGATGGAAAATCTAACACCTATACCACTTCTGGAGGTCAGTGGGGCGCTTGGAACGCACTTTACAGTCCAAAAGGCAAGGATGGTTTACCCATGCCTCTTTTTGATCCTTTATCTGGAGAAATTGACAAAAACGTAGCAGAGCACTGGAAGAAATTCGACCTGCTACTTCACCTCCAATCCAACTGGAGCGAACTAGGGCCGAAGCTTGATGGAAAATTATACGTTTGGAATGGAGATATGGATAATTTTTACCTCAATAATGCCATGCGGGATTTAGATAGTTTTCTAAAGTCTACAGCTGAGCCAAAATCAAACGCTTTCATAGAATTTTCACCCATGAAGCGGCATTGCGAAAATTATTCACACAAATTGGTTCTAGAGCAAATTCAAAAAAGACTTAAAGCCAAAGCCAATTTGAATGAATAGATATTCGGGGGCTTTAGAAAATTTCATAGATATATTTCAAAGTCGTAACTTGGGAAGATTATCAATTACCTGAAATCCTTAATAATCAAAAATAAAAATCATGAAGTCTATTCTTGCTAGTTTCCTTTTATTCTCATTCTCTATATGTTCATGGTCTCAAGACAATTCTACTGAAGAAAGTCTACCTACTGGCGAGGTGTTTACTTCTTCACAACAAGTGACTATCGATGGAAAAACCATCAACTTAGAAGCAGAAACAGGTACGCTTCAACTGCGAGATGAAAACGACAAGCCCATTGCGTTATTTGGGTTTACGCATTATAAAAAAACAGGCTCAAAAGAAAACCGTCCCCTTGTATTTGCTTTTAATGGTGGCCCACTTTCAGCTTCATTTTGGTTGCACTTAGGTGTGCTAGGCCCAAAACGTGTTGTTGTTAACGACCCAGGCTATACCAAAGCGGCACCCTACGAGTTGGTCAATAATGAATTCTCCATTTTAGATAAAGCTGATTTGGTTATGCTGGACCCTATTGGAGTTGGATTTAGTAAACCCATAGGAGATGCCGAGTGGACAGACTTCTGGGGCGTAGACCAAGATGTGAGAAGTATAGGGCTTTTTATAGAACAATTTTTAATTCGTGAGGGAAAGTACAATGCACCCAAATATTTGCTAGGTGAAAGTTATGGAACTTTTAGAAATGCGGCTTTGGTAAAGCATTTACAAGACAAAGGGATTACCATGAATGGAGTTATTATGGTTTCAGCTGTATTTGAGCTTCAACACTTATTGTTTGGCCCTGGAGATGATATAGCTTACCTCACCCATTTCCCTACGTATGCCACAACAGCATGGTACCACGATAAAATTTCAAAAACAGATGCATCTCTTGAAGCATTTGTGGATCGTGTAAGAACCTTTACCGAAGATGAATATGCTCCTGCTCTGCTTAAAGGCGATCGTCTTTCTGTAAGTGAAAAGACAGCTATGGCCAAAAAATTATCTGCCTTAAGCGGATTGAGCTCAGATTTCTGGCTGAAGGCCAATTTGAGGGTTACCAATTCTGAATTTTTTCAAGAACTTATGCGTGATGAAGGTAAGACCGTTGGTCGTTTGGACTCGAGATTTCTTGGAATCAATGAAGATTTACTCTCTCAAAACGCATTCACAGATCCACAAAGCGATGCCATTTCCGGTCCTTATATTGCTGCCTTCAAAGATTATTTGTACAACGATCTTAAGGCCAACAAACAACTTACCTACACTACTACTGCGAGTGGTCGAGAAGGATTCAAATGGGATTGGAAACATCAAGGAAACATCGCTTGGAATGCGCAAACTGCGGTAAGCACATTGCCAGATATGACTTCTGCGATGAAGCGCAATCCCGATCTCAAAATTCTAATTTTGAATGGTTATTATGACTTGGCTACTGTGTTTTATGGCGTAGAGCACTCTATTCATCATATGGGACTTGAGCCAGAACTTCAAGACAATATCATCATGAAATATTATGAAGCTGGTCATATGATGTACACACACATCCCCTCCATGGAAAAGTTTAAAATGGATGTAGATGAATTCATTGAATCCACTTCAAAGTAATTGAGCTTCATTAATTTTAATCGAATTCAGGCAAATAGCCCAAGTTCCTTTGAATTTTAGAAAAGATTTAAAAAACAAATACCTGTAAAGGATATTCAAAAGTTGTTATTTTGGATATCCTTTTTTTTAAATTATGCTAAAAATTGCATTTCACCCTATATATAAGCATCCATTGCCAGAAGGCCATCGATTCCCAATGGAAAAATACGATTTACTTCCCAAGCAATTGCTTTACGAGGGAACCTGTGAAGAGGACAACTTCTTCCAGCCCGAAATAATGCAGGACAATGAAAAGTATATTCAATCTGTACATACGCTAGATTATTTGCAGAAACTCTACAGCGTAAATATAGATCCTAGAAAAGCAAGAAAAATTGGGTTTCCTCTTTCGCCGGTTTTGGTAGAGCGCGAACGGATTATTACAAACGGTACTATCCAAGCCTGTGATTATGCTTTAGAGCATGGTGTTGCTATGAATATTGCTGGCGGTACACATCACGCTTACTCAGACCACGGTGAAGCCTTCTGCATGTTGAACGACCAAGCGATAGGCGCACAGTATTTACTTCAAAATAAATTAGCCAAGCAAATTTTAATTGTAGACCTTGACGTTCACCAGGGAAACGGTACTGCCGAAATTTTTCAAAATGAGGACAGGGTTTTTACATTTTCTATGCACGGAAAAAGCAATTATCCCTTCAAAAAAGAAAAATCTGATCTAGATTTACCTATGGAAAATAATTGTGGAGATGAAGAATTTTTAAACGCGCTTCAATCTACTTTACCTCGACTTATCGAAAGCGTAAAACCTGACTTTATATTCTTCCTATCGGGAGTGGATATATTATCAACTGATAAGCTAGGAAAATTAGGATGTAGCGTAGAAGGATGCAAGCGCAGAGATGAATTTGTATTTAAACAATGTTTAAATCATGAAATCCCTGTAGAAGTGAGCATGGGAGGAGGTTATTCTAAAGACATCAAAACTATTATTGAGGCACATGCCAACACATACCGTACCGCACAACTCATGTATTTTTAATGGTGCAAAGCCTAACCTCAACTCTTCTCTAAGAGGAAAAAACCTTCCCAAGCCCTTCAAAGAGAAGGAAGCTAAGCAATGGAGAAGATATTTTGTGTTCCTCTTATCAAGAAGGTATTATAGAAGTCTTTATTTATGCTTCCAACTAAAGCCTTTCAGCATTAAAGAAGTTCTTAACACATCTTTCTGACTTACTATTCCAATAATTATACCACCTTCAACTACTGGAAATCGCCGTCTCTTTGATTTTAAAAATAAATTAGCTATATCAAAAAGATTGAGGTCTGGTGAGACCGTTTCAACTTCAGTAGTCATATACTTACCTACCTTAGTATCTTCCATTGGCATATTATAATAACGACTTTCAGAAATTTGCTTCACACAATCGCCTTCAGAAATAACTCCAATCACCCGTTTATGTTCATCTACTACAGGACCTCCAGAAACTCTAAATTTTATAAGCGTTTCTACCACCTCTATAATGCTTTGATCCTTATGAAATAAAATCATACTTTTAGACATACAATCCTTAACCGTGATTAGTTCTGCTTTTACTTTTGCTTCTCCAACTTGATTTCCTTGAAAACTTTTGATACCCATAATATTACATTTTTTACAAATTAATTAAAATAATGAGGATATCATAATTTAATGTGTTAAAAATTAAATTTAAATCAACAAAAGTGTTTATTCCATACCTGGCTGTTTAATAACATAACCTGAAGCAGCCTTATCGCTTTCTACCATTTTCTTGACATCGTTTAGCAACTGTTGAGCATCGTAAATGATTCCATCCTTAATCGTATATTTTACACCACCGGCACGTATAACTTCATTGTCTTCTGTAAGTTTAATAGCTCCTGTTCCGTAAAGCACTTTCAAATTTTCTAATGGATTTTCATCTACAATAACAAAATCAGCAAGCTTACCAATTTCTACACTACCTATTTGGTCTTCCAAACCTAAAGCTTCAGCACCATTTAAAGTGGCAGACATCATTATTTCAAGAGGATGAAAACCTGCTTCCCTCAATAGCTCGAGTTCACGAATGTAAGCAAAACCGTAAAGTTGAAAAATAAATCCAGAGTCCGAACCAACGGTAACCCGTCCACCTCTATTTTTATATTCGTTTACAAAAGTCATCCATAATTGATAATTTTTTCTCCATTGGGTTTCTTCTTCAGTACCCCAATAATGCCAATAAGACCCATGCGAAATTTTACTAGGCTGATAAAACTCCCACAATGAAGGCAAAGTATAGTCGTCATGCCATTCTGCCCGTCTAGCTCGCATCAAATCCCGACTAGCTTCATAAATATTGAAAGTAGGGTCAATGGTAAAATCCAAGTCAATCAATTTGTTCATAACTTCATTCCACCTGTCAGAAAATGGAGGTGCTGCCTGCTCCCACAGCTTTCCTGCCTCAGCAAATCGATCCTGCTCGTTGTTATAATTATAATCTAGTTTGTAATGTTGCAAAGTTTTATCTGTAAACAAAGCTTCTGGCAAGCCATACCAATGCTCCATGCTAGTAAGACCTGCTTCAGCCGAGTTAATAACATTCCATCTGGCTACATCCATTTGAGCATGATGCATCGCAGACCGCAATCCAAGACGTTTATTTTCTTGCAAGGCCGCCTGCATAATTTCTGGTCTAGCTCCAAAAAACTTAATGCCATCTGCACCTTTTTCAGCATTAGTTTGCACCCAGTTTTTAGCCATCTGAGGCGTGCTAATCGGCTTCTCGCTGCCTTGACCAAAGGATGTATAGGCAAGGATACGTGGAGCAGTAATGCGGTTGTCTTTAGATTTGGCTTTGTGTTCCAAAACCCACTCTAAACCATTTCCTGCAGAAGGATCTCTAATAGTAGTAACTCCATGAGCCAACCATAGCTTAAAGACATATTCCGCAGGTGTACCTTGCGCCTCTCCTCCTATATGTCCGTGCATATCTATAAATCCAGGCATCACGTACATACCAGAAGCATCTAACTCTTTACCTCCTGTTTTAAGTTGTGGTCGTTTCTCCGGCTTAATTTCCACACCTGGATAGCCCACCGTTTGTACATCTACAATTTTATTTTGCTCCACCACTATATCCACTGGACCTGTGGGAGGAGAGCCATTTCCATTAATCAGAGTAGCTCCACGAATAATCAACTGTGACCATGGCCCTTCACCTTCAACTCTATCTGGCGCACTTTCAATTTGAGCCAAAACTGAAAATTGTACACTTAAGATAGCAACTAAAAATATAAGATTTCTCATCATTTATGTTTTAATAAAACTTAAATATAAGAAAGTTTTGAAGTTAAGCCTCAATTGGTGACTCCTTCTATGCTTTTAACCAGCTCAAGCGGTAAAAGGATGGA
>PXBV01000100.1 GCA_003565575.1 Psychroflexus sp.
GCAAAATTAAGGATAAATCTTCGATAATAAAAATGACCCTGAGTAGGTTTTAATTTAGCTGATTAACGAAAACACTTAAGGCAGACTTTAATTCTGGAGTTGCTTTAACTAATGGAAGTCTCAATTGATTTTCAATTAATTGCTTAATTTCCAATACTGCTTTGATTCCTGCGGGGTTTCCTTCCTTAAAAATTAAATCTACTCCATCCATCAATTTAAATTGAAGGCTACGTGCTTTGTCAACCTCTCGGTTGAGACCAAGTTTAATCATTTTTGAAAATTCCAAGGGGAAACCTTGTGCCATAACCGATATGACTCCCGCACCTCCTGTTAAGACCATTGGTAAAGCAATCATATCATCTCCAGAAATCACTAAAAAATCATCCGGTACATCTCTAATCATTTGCATTGCTTGTACAATGTCTCCAGCTGCTTCTTTTACTCCAATAATATTTTCAAAATCATTAGCTAGACGAGTTACCGTTAATGGTAACATATTAGACCCTGTTCTGCCAGGGACATTATAAAGTATAATTGGAAGTGGGCTGGCTTGAGATATAGCTGCAAAATGTTGATAAATACCTTCTTGACTGGGCTTATTGTAAAATGGGGAAACTGAAAGTATAGCGTCAAATCCGTCCAAATCTTCTATTTTTATATCAGCAATCACTTGAGAGGTATTATTACCACCTAACCCCAAAACAAGCGGTAACTTTCCTTTATTCTCCTCCTTTATGACCTTTTTAACCAACTGTTTTTCTGCCTTTGTTAAAGTAGCAGATTCTGCAGTAGTTCCCATAACTACCAAGTAGTCTACTCCATTTTTAATTTGGAATTGAACTAGACGCCTCAAGGCATCTACATCCACCTCATTATCCCGATTAAAGGGAGTTATCAATGCAACTCCAGTACCCAAGAATTGTGTCATAATTGATTTAAATTATACGTTTTATGTATTTTGAACTTTCTTTAAATAAGCTAAGATCATTGGAATCTAAACCTAAAACTAAGTCATTGATGTTTTGATTTGATTCTGAAAACCCAACTTTTAATTTAGCAGAGGCTTGTTTTGCTATATATTCTAAAAAATAATCGCCTTTTTCAAAAAAATTGAACAAAAGTTTGAATTCTAATTTTATAAATTTCAAAAGTACTTCAGATTTTGGTTGCCCAAAGATGCTAAAATCATTTTTATTAACAATAAAACTTGTCCTATCTGCATCATCAAACTTGTGTCTTGTAAATCCTAAAAGGTAGACTTTTGTTTGATTAGCTTCAAAATGAGTTTTAATAAGTTGTTTTAATTCTTCTCTATCTGATTTATCTTCATTATAAAGTACTCCTATAGAGTCACTCCAAGCAATATCCATTTTCTCTCCGCCTGCGGTGTTTAATCTTTTTCTAATAAAATAAGATTGTACTTTATTAATCATTTTACCTCTATAAGTTTAACTGCTCAGCTCAATTTCAACCTTTTAACCACGCCTGATTTAATTTGAGTTTAGAATCATCTACATCCAAGTCTTCAGGAGTTAATTTTAATTTGTTGGTGTAAGGCTGAGTGGTTTTACCTTCAAAGCTTAGCTCTTTTTCATCTCTTAAAACGGTTATTTTGAAATCGTCTCCTTCACCCCAACCCATAGAGCTTATAATGAGCGGTCTAATATTTTCTAATGAGTATGTTTTACCATTTACAGATTGTATCACATCACCACCTTTTATACCTAAATCTGAAAAAAATGAGTTTAAAGGGTAGCTCTCTCTAAAAAATACAGTTCCTTGGTCTGGGTTTACATCGATATAAGGTGTATTCCCATCCAAAAAATATCCTGTTTTGGTTTTACTTTCTGTCATCTTGAGTCCCACTTTGGCAAAGTAATCCTGATAAGGAATTGGAGTGGTACCAATGACGTGATCCTCAAAAAAGTCTTGTATTTCTGGGTAGGTTAACTTTACAATTTCATCTATCAAATCATCATCTTCAAAAGGCTTGTCCTTTCCAAACTTTGAAATCAATGCCTTCATCACATTCAAAATCCCCGTTTCGCCATCGCTTAATTCTCTCAATCTGATATCCAAAGCCATGCCTATTAATGCTCCTTTGAGGTAAACATTGTAATAGCTGTCTTTATAATCATCTTCTAAAATATATTCGCTCATTTTTGTAAACGACATGGTATCATCAAAAGCTCGAGACGATTGAATTTTTTCATTTATGCGTTCATAGAATTCTTCTTCAGAAATCAAATCTTGATTGACCTGAAATAGATTAGCAAAATATTCAGTCACACCTTCATACATCCAAAGGTGCTGAGACATTTTAGGCTCGTTAAAGTCAAAGTAATGCACTTCTTTAGAATGAACGTTTAAAGGCGTGATTATATGAAAAAACTCATGAGAAACCACATCCGTCATAGTTTCTTCAAGCTGATCTAAAGACATGGATTCTGGCAAAACCACTACAGTGGAGGTATGATGTTCTAAAGCTCCAAACCCTCTGGCATCTGGCTTATCCATATCAGACAAATAGAGTAAGATTGCATAAATGGAAGTATTATCTATTTCTCCAAGAAACGACTTTTGAGCCCTTACCATTTTTTCCAACGCAGGCTTTATATCTTCTGTAGAATAAGATTGATTGGGAGAGTGAATACTAAGTAAAACCTTCATGCCTTCTATATCAAAGCTCGTTGTATCTGGTATTGTATATAAAATAGGGTGGTCTATAACTCCAAAATACCTAGTTGTTGAAAATTCATCTATCACATAATCTTCATTTTCTATTTGATTGATTACCGGCAAGGATGTAGACGCGGCTAAGTTGGATGGTCTATGAATATTAAGCTTGTAAGGTGTTTCTTTTTCGTTTTCAAAGTAACCCACTACTGCATGCAGGTTAAGTAAAAAATTATCACCTTCTTGAAAGTTGGTGCCTGCTGGAGAAAATACTCCGCCTTCACCTTCTACATCAAAGGTATCATTAACATAATAGGTCAGTTTATCGAAACTAGACGAGTTGGAAATCACCCACGTATTATCATCTCTTCTGGTCACTGAAATCTCGTTACCATCATAATCGTATGCTGTTAAATCTTCGGAAAACTGTCCATAATCGTTGATAGCATAAGTTCCTGGAACGGTTTTGGGTAGAAAAAATCGAATAGAATCTGAGGTCATAAGACCCGGATTTACGGTAACTTTCACTCTATCATTTTCAATTTGATTGAGCATGATATCCACTTCTACAAGCTTGGTTTCTTTTTGCGTGATGGACTTGCAACCTATAATGCTGACTAAAATTCCAAAGCCTACTAAAATTTTTCTCATGATATATAAAATTCGTTTTATGGGTTTACCTATCTTATGTTTTTGACCTAATAGGTGTTCACTTTATCTAAAACTTGTTACTCTTTTTCAAAAATGAATTAGCAAAATGCTAAAACTTAATCTCTTTATTTAATGCATTTATGTCTGCATAATTTCCAAAAATATAAACCAAATCATCCACCTCTACTTTGGTGCTTGGCTGGATATCAGATATATATTTTTTCCCACGCTTTATAGCTAAGACAGTTACATTGTAATTTTTGCCTATCCCAGATTCACCAATTGTAGCTCCAGCTATATTGTTATTTCCATGCTGTACGTGTAAGGTGGCTACTTCCTTGTCTGGAATGTTGAGTTGCTGAAAAGCTACATTGGTCGAGGTCGGTTTAACACTTGTAAGCATTTCATAATCCGCAGATCTAATGTTACTCACAATAGTTTCAATATCTCCTTGAGTCACCATGTACTGCCTTAATACTCTTGTAAAAATTTCTATAGACGTTTCAAATTCTTCGGGGATTACCTCATCCGCACCTATTTTCATATTCTCATCTATTTCTTTTACATACCGAGTTCTAACAATGATGTAAACCGTTTGGGAAAAAAGTCTAACAGAAGAAATAATTTTTTTAGTGGCATTGGGATCAGAAATTGCAATCACCACTACCCTTGCATTTTGGATATGAATATGTTTTAAAATTTCAGGATCAGCTGCATCGCCAAAAACGATAGGTTGATTTCTCTCTTTTGCTTTTTTTATCGTTTCGTAATCCATATCCACAATTACGTAAGGAATATCAATTTGTGATGTAACTCTAGAAATGTTCTGCCCATTAATGCCATAACCTACAATCACAACATGGTCTTTCCAGTCTTTCTCGTGGTCGTCTTCATGACTGCTTTTATCAAGCTTTATCTTGTGCATTCGTTTTTTTACTCGCTTAGGAATAGCAGCTCTTAAAAGAAAATCTGACATCCTATGTGATTTTTCTAGTACAAACGGAGTTAGTGCCATAGTGATAATAGAAACGGCTAAGAAATATTGATATATCTCATTGGGTAGGATATCATTTTGTAAACCTACAGTAGACAATAGCAAAGAAAATTCACCAACTTGAAAAATACTAAAGGCCGACATAAATATGGTTCTTGGCTGACTTTTTAGACTGAAAGCTACTGCTCCAACTATCAACATTTTTATGACTAAAACAGCTATTACAAAAAGAAGCACGTATACCAAATTATTTATGAAAAAATTGATATCGAGCAACGATCCCACAGAAATGAAAAAGAAGCTGATAAAAATTTCCCTAAAAGGTAGCACGTTTGCGGTAGCTTGGTGACTGTATTCTGACTCTGAAATAATCAATCCAGCAAAAAAAGCTCCAAGTGCAAGTGATAACCCAACAGAAGAGGTTAACCAAGCAACACCAAAACAAAAAACGATAGTGGTTAAAATAAATAATTCTCTGTTTTTAGATTTAACCACTAGTTTAAAAATAAAGGGCACGATGTACTTTTGAAGCACAAAAACAACAACGCCAACACCTATTAACTTTAGCAAAAGCAAAAGCAACGTCTCTCCAACATTTTCAGACTTTCCTGCTAAAATAGGAGTTAACAGCATCATAGGAACCACAATGATATCTTGAAAAATCAAAACACCTAGAGCTATTCTACCATGTGGAGATTTAATTTCTCCCTTTTCTTGAAGCATTTTTAAAACGATAGCTGTACTGCTTAAAGAAATCAAAAAGCCAATAAAAACAGCCGTGTTAATTTCAATACCAAGGGCCATTGCCACAAGCGCAGTAACTAGAATAGTAGCTCCTACCTGGAGGCCTCCTCCAATAAAAACGGTCTTCCTTATCTTCATTAAGCCACTAAAAGACAGCTCAATACCAATTATAAAAAGCAAAAAAATAATCCCTATTTCTGAAAGCAACTCTACTTCATGGGACGAACTCAATAAATTAAAAGCACTTGGCCCTACAATAATCCCAGCAAACAAAAACCCAAGTATCGAAGGCACTTTTAGCTTCTGAAATGCTAAAATAATGACAATCGAAATACCTAATACAATAACAATCTCCTTTAGTAATGGGATTTCCATAAGCTTTTTTTACAGATTTGCAAAAATAGTAAAATTAAAGTCTAATAGTGTTTTTAAAAAGATAAATAAACACTTTTCAACAATCATCAATAGCTTAAGTTTCTAAGTAAGTTGATTGCCTTGAGGGATAAGCATCAAAGATTTTAAGCCTTAGTTTTATTCAACTAATAATCTCATTAGGCAATTACTTTAAAGTAAATTTAAAAACAGCAGACGTAGAAGTTATATATAGTTTAGATAATGTATGCTTTTCTAATTTTACACAGCCAGTAAACAATTGTGTTTCCTTCATATAGTTAACTATTTAATTATAGTCAACTATGTAAATTAATTTTTGAAACCCATTATCTTTACCTCAAAATTTTGAGCTAATGAACA
>PXBV01000231.1 GCA_003565575.1 Psychroflexus sp.
AATAATCTTTAAAGCTAAACTTTGGAGTTGTATTAAATTCAGCAGTTAAAAGATTTGTGCGCAATCATATTGATTTAAATTTTAAATTTATTTTAATTAAATAATCATAAAATTTTAAAAAGTTTTCTTAATATTGATTTTATATTTTATTATAATTTTATAAAGTGATTTTACACACACACACACAAACAGCGATTTGAAGCTTTTCAAAAATCGATAGCTGTCGTTTACGGGTTTACTTAGTGAATTTTTTTTGGTATAACAGAAATCTAAAAAAAACTAACAACTGAAAGTAAACTAAAAAACGATGAAGATTAACAAAATTTATATAAAGCTGATGTTAAGTTTAATCTTATTATCTTGTGAAAACGATTTGGATTTAAGCATTAACAACGTAACAGAGCCTACAGTAACTGTAGAAAAAAAGTAGAGAAGGGTAGATTTATATTTTCTAATAAAGAATCCTTAAAATTTACCATAGATGATTTTCAAAAAGGCCATATCAGTTATGTAGAAAAAGAATTTGAAAAACTCTACAATAATGGATATCGTTCCCATACACCAATTGTAAATCCATATAATGAAGAGCTAAAAGCTACTTTTTCTGATGGTTTTTCTTTCAATTTTAAACCAGTTTCAAGTTTTTTTAGAAAATATACTCATTATGATTTAGACTTTTATGGTATGGCAAGACGTGGTACTACTTGGAAAGGAAATAGAATGGTAAGAGTTAAGGAATAAGACAAACCCCGATAAATATTTAATTAATACACTACTTATGAGATATTTTTGATTTGTAATTTTTATCTCAGTTTTCACAGTTGGATATTCCCAAAATAAATGGGATACTTCCATAGAGCTGGATTTTGTTTTTCCTAATCAAAAAAAATATTTTTACAACGATAGTGATAACAGAATTTTTGATACAGAACTTAAAGATTATGGATTTTTGCTATCATCCTTTGGACTTCAGGGAAACTACAATTACTTTCTATTTAAAAAACTGAGTTTAGGGATTTTAGGTGGTTTTCAAACTGAAACCCAGCAAAATTTTACGATGTTTAAACTTGGCGGTATTTTACGTTATTATTTTGTAGACAGAGATAATGTATATGTTTATCTGCAGAATGCCAATAATTTTAGCTTGGATACTAATAGATTTAAAAGTGGTAATAATCTTCGATTAGGACTAGGATTACCTATTATGAAAAGAGAATTATATAGTTTAACCAGTAATCTGTTTTTTGAACAAAATTACTTTAAGTTAGATAACGCTAAACCTTTATTAGGGTTTTCTGGTGAACGTCCACGGTCATTAACTGTTCAGTCCATAGGTGTTAGTTTAGGAGTAAAATTTTAAGTAAAGTAGTATAACAAAACTTAGACATTATTGTACAACTCACGCTTAAAACCGTGGGTTGTGTTTATTTTGAAATATGCTAAAGCTTAAAGTGTATTCTTCTAATACCTTATATCAGTCATTAGATTTCCTTCCGAATCTTTTTTCTATACTTTTTGACTGCAACACCCAACCTAAATTATACAAATGTTAATTAACTAGGATATATTCCACTATATTGGAATATATCCTAGTTTTGTAAAAAAAGACTATGTTGCATTTGGTTCATCAGGCGCATCGCGCTTTGGAAATTTTTTCTCCAGATTTTTCTAGAAGTTTAGATTTGCCATTTGTAAATCAGGGTATTAGTGCTGGATTTCCTAGCCCAGCAGATGATTTTCTGGACCTCAAAATCGATTTGAATCGGGAGTTTATCAAAAACCCTAATGCTACGTTCTATGCGCGAGTTCGTGGCAAGAGCATGATTGGTGCTGGTCTCAACGATGGCGACCTTTTGATTATCGACAGAAGCTTAGAGCCCGAGCATAGAAAGATCGCAGTGTGTTTTATCGATGGTGAATTTACTGTAAAACGCATCAAAAAAGAAAGCGATAAGATTTGGTTGATGCCAGAGAATGAAGATTATCAACCGATTAAAGTTACAGTAGATAATGAATTCATCATTTGGGGTGTGGTGACTACAGTCATAAAAAAGGTAGACTGATGTTTGCTTTGGTCGATTGCAATAATTTTTACGCCTCTTGTGAACGGGTGTTTAATCCCAATCTGCGAGACCAGCCTGTGGTTATTTTATCCAATAATGACGGTTGTGTAATTGCTAGAAGCAATGAGGCAAAAGCATTAGGCATTCCTATGGGAGCGCCTACGCATAAATTTGAAACTATGTTTAAAAAACACAATGTCCACGTGTTTTCATCTAATTATGCTTTGTATGGCGATATGAGTGCACGAGTGATGAATATCTTGGCAGGCTTTACACCAGATATTGAAATCTACAGCATAGACGAGTCGTTTTTAGAATTTACAGGTTTTGAAAACTACGATATGCAGGCCTATTGCGAAAAGATGAAGTATGCAGTAGAAAAGTCAACAGGTATTCCTATAAGTGTTGGGGTAGCGCCCACTAAAGCTTTGAGCAAAATTGCGAATAAAATTGCCAAAAAGTTTCCAGAAAAAACCAAAGGCGTCTATATCATGAAAGACGATGCGGCTAGAATAAAAGCGCTAAAATGGCTGAAAATTGAAGACGTTTGGGGCATTGGTCGTCAACATGCTTTGCGCCTTAAAAAACACAATATCCACAATGCGTATATGTTTTCTGAACTTCCTGACGATTGGGTGAGAAAGCAAATGAGCGTGGTAGGTTTACGCCTTAAAAAAGATTTGCAAGGCCACAGGACTTTAGGCTTGGAAATGCCTGCTCATAAAAAAGCTATTGCAACCACACGTTCGTTTGATAAGCAATATAAAGATTTTGACTATGTGAGAGAGCGTGTAAGTAGTTTTGCTATAAAATCGGCGGAGAAATTGCGGCGACAGGGCAGCTGTTGCCAGATGGTGTATGTGTTTTTAAAAACCAATAAATTTCGGCAAGACTTACCACAATACCAGAATAGTGTAGTGGTACAAACAGGCTATCCTACTAATTCTAGTATCGATTTGGTGAAATTTGCTGTAGAAGGTTTAAAAAAAATTTACCATCCTGACTTTTATTACAAAAAAGCTGGCGTGATTGTGATGGGCTTAGTACCCGAAGATCAGCGGCAGCTGGCCTTTTTTACCGCAGAAAACCCTAAGCATAAACAACTGATGCAGAAGATTGACCGACTAAACGGAGTTTATGGTACAGGTGCTGTGCGTTTGGGTAGTCAAGATTTGGGTAAGGTTTGGAAAATGCGCCGAGAACGGCTCTCTCAAGCCTATACCACTAGTTTAGACCATGTGATAGAGGTAAAGGTAGGATAGTGGAGAGAAGCAAAAAAAGATGAAAATTTTGAAATGTTTGTGGGCGTATTCTAAATTTAAGCTCAATTAATTTAGTTTTTCGCTTAGGCATATAACATTCAATAAGCTATCTTTAACTAAGTCTTAAAGATTGAAAGTCAAGATTTTTGGTGGATTTTTAAAGTTTGATGTCACTGGTTTTAACTTTAGCATTCTGACCATAATTTTTTCATGAAACTTCGCTATAATCTATAAAAATATTCATCTATATAAACTTGTTAATCTTTACAAGATATTATGATATTTTATTTTCAATAAAAAATTTACCTTATTATTAATAGCTAAATGTCTAACTCAATTTAGTTTTACCACTGAGGTGCAACGGACACGGAGGTTTAGGGGTGATTTAATAAGAAATTAGATTAACCTGAATTTGTCCGTCAACAGCTTTTAGAACTTTTTGATTTCACGCAAAGCAATCTAAGAATGCGCAAAGTACGCAAAGAGGACTATTTTCTAAGAACTGAAATTATTTAGATTCACAATTTACCTTAAAGCTTTCAGTCCAAACTTTATAGCTTAGACGGAGGATGAAGTAAAAGTGAAGCTTCTAGCTAACTGGCAGAATCATTTAAGTTAAACGTATTAAATTCCGCAGAAAATAGACGAAAATTTGAGGCGTGGAAGCCGAATGATGTATGCTTAAAAAAGCTTAGCTTTGCAAATTCAAAAAAATTCAAGAATACGTTTATGAAAGCAGGAATTGTAGGCTTACCTAATGTTGGAAAATCGACTTTGTTTAACTCCTTGTCCAATGCAAAAGCGCAGAGTGCAAACTTTCCATTTTGTACGATAGAGCCCAATATTGGTGTGGTAAATGTACCCGATCCAAGATTGGAAAAGCTAGAGTCGCTGGTAAATCCTGAACGCGTTGTACCCGCTACAGTGGAAATTGTAGACATTGCAGGTTTAGTAAAAGGAGCCAGTAAAGGGGAAGGCTTAGGAAATCAATTTCTTGGAAATATAAGAGAAACGGATGCGATTTTGCACGTACTGCGATGCTTTGATGATGATAACGTAGTGCATGTGGATGGAAACATTGACCCGATTCGGGATAAAGAAACGATTGACATTGAATTGCAGCTGAAAGACTTAGAATCTGTAGAGAAGAAAATGGACAAAACCAAGCGTGCTGCGAAAACAGGTAATAAGGAGGCGCAGCGTGAAATGGGAGTTCTGGAAACCTTAAAAGCAGGTTTGGAAAGCGGGACCTCTGTGAGAGCACTAGCCATTTCTGATGAAGATCGAGCAGATTTTGTTAAACCTATGCAGCTAATTACAGACAAACCCGTAATGTACGTCTGTAATGTAGACGAAGGTTCTGCAGTGAATGGAAATGCCCATGTGGAACGTGTGAAAGGCGCTGTAAAGAATGAAAATGCAGAAGTTTTGGTACTGGCTGTAGGTATAGAAGCCGATATTGCAGAGCTAGATGATTATGAAGAACGCCAAATGTTTTTGGAAGATATTGGACTAGAAGAAGCAGGCGCAGGAAAATTGATCCGTTCGGCCTACAGATTATTAAATCAACAGACCTATTTTACGGCTGGCAAGAAAGAAGTAAGAGCGTGGACGGTAAAAATTGGAGCTACAGCACCACAAGCCGCTGGAGTTATTCATACCGATTTTGAACGTGGCTTTATTCGCGCGGAAGTCATTAAATATGATGATTTTGTAAGTTACGGCAGTGAGGCAAAGGTTAGAGATGCTGGAAAACTGAATGTAGAAGGTAAAGAGTATATTGTCCAGGACGGCGATATTATGAATTTTAGATTCAACGTGTAGCTTGACTTTTCTTTACTGGAGTAGAAGTTATGTGTAAAT
Source organism: Psychroflexus sp. (assembly GCA_003565575.1). Lineage (GTDB taxonomy): Bacteria > Bacteroidota > Bacteroidia > Flavobacteriales > Flavobacteriaceae > Psychroflexus. The sequence goes on from PXBV01000231.1 coordinate 5,189, forward strand.
TGATGTAAACCCTTTAAAATGGTGAAGACTTCTCAAAAAGCAACAGACTTTTCGTCTTTAAAGTTTGTGCCCCGTTTTTTGGGTAAAGTCTACAAGGCAAAGCCTAGTTTATTTATAGCTAACGTTTCGCTAAGATTACTCAAATCTTTGTTTCCTATCGCGCTTTTATGGGTAGGAAAAGAAATTATAGATGAAGTTATCTTGCAAGTTGATTTAGATGACAAAGATTTGTCCCGATTGTATCTTTTAATTGGAGTAGAACTACTTTTAGCGATTTTTAGTGATGTTTTCAACAGAGCTATAGGCTTAACCGATGGTCTGTTGGGCGACTTATACGCCAATTCCTCGTCTATAGAGTTGATACAAAAAACGGCTAAAGTAGAATTAGCCAGTCTAGAAGACTCAGAATTTTACGATAAGTTGGAGCGTGCGCGACAGCAAACTACAAGTAGAGTCACGTTGATGTCTAATGTTTTGTCTCAAATACAAGACCTCATTACGATTGTGTCCTTGATTTCGGG
>PXBV01000062.1 GCA_003565575.1 Psychroflexus sp.
TGTTAAAACCCAATAACACAAACGACTTTGTCACAAACGACACAAAATACGTCATGAAATGCATGTTAAAATGGCTTGATACAATAAGATCATACTCCTCTACATTTATAGAACTGAAATCATGGATTATTAAAACGTAAAAAAATCTTATAAATGCTTTAAATCCCGAAAATTTAAATCTTTAGGATTCATCTTGTAAATGCAACTTAGCTTTTAATTCATCTTTATACGTTCTGGATAAATTTAGCCAAACGCCGTTGGTCAGCATAAGCTCTTTGGAGTTGATGATTTTGATGTATTCCATATTCACAATGTAAGATTTGTGAATACGTATAAAACTGTCTTTAGGCAATTCTTCCAAAATCTTGCTCAGGGAATTGCGGTCTAATTCGGGTTGTGTGTCATTTTCTAAATGGAATTCTATATAATGACCGCTGGATTTGATGTAAAGTAACTCTTCCAAGTTGATGATGCGCTTGTTATTCAATACAAGTTTTTGTGGTTTGGAAGGTTCCTCTGTTTGAATTTGATTCTCCTTAAAATGTTCTAACTCCTCTTGTAATTGAACAACCTCTAGTTTTGCCGATTTACTTTTCTTGTAAAAAACAGCTAACACCACTAGACTTAAAAGAACCAAAATAACTATGGTGATTTTATAAGTTGTCGACAGGTTTTTAAGTTTATAAATAAAGGCATCTTTAGTTTTTGAATCATATTCTATACCCAAACTGGCAATCTCTTTTTGGGTTAAGACTTCATTCAAACTGTCCTTTAAGGCGATATAGCTGTTGGCATACTCCAATGACTTCTCAAAATTTTCAGTCTCTTTATGCGCCAACTGAAGGTTTTTTAAAATCTGGAATTTTTGTCTGTTGTTCGAAGCTAAGGTGAGAGCTGAATCCAAATAACTAATGGCCAATGGATAGTCCTCTGTCTTGATGTAAACATCAGCAATATTATTGTATTGGTTGGCAAGCCCAAATGTTACCCCCGTTTCTTTTTTTGCTTTTAAAGATTCAAAATTATAAAATAAAGCTTTATCAAATTTCTCGCTTCTAACCATCGTTTGGCCCATGTTATTGAAAAGACTTGCTCTAATGGCTTTAGGAACAGAATCTATGGGAGTTGTGTTTTCAAAATCTTCTATGAGTTTTACAGATTTATCCTTATCAAAATTATTGAAATTCCCAATGCGATTGGTGATAAGTTGAAACTGAAACATCGGTATACCTTCAAAAAAAAGGCTCTGATTTCTTATAGTACACCTCTGCGCTTTCATGCTGTTTATTCAAAAAGTACAAGTCGGCAATATTGAAATAAGTTTTTCCCAAATTAATATCCTCTGGGGCTGTTTCTTCGTAATAACTCACCACATCAAAGAAATCATCCAAAGCCCGCTCAGGTAAATCGAGTTGCCTATTACAAATCGCCATATTCACTTTTACCTTGTAAGCATTGGCTTCTTCGCCTATAGATAAGGATGTTTCATAAACACGTTCAAAATACGAGTAAGCGGTTTTAAAATCTTGTTTTAAATAATAAGCTCTACCATATTGATTCAGAATATCGGCAAAAAGAACATTGGTGCTATCTACAGACTTTAGCTGTTCATAAGCCTTTTTAACGTAATAGAAAGTACTATCTATGTTTTGAGACTCAAATTCAACAGCTTTCTCATACAAGCTTTTGGCAGAGTCATGTGCTTGAGATTGTGCATTGATTAGTGGATTTATCCCTAAAAATAACGTTAATAACAATAAACGCCTGAAAAGCATAACTTATTTTTTTTGTAAATATTAACTTTTTTAACGGTTTTTACAAAAAATATGTGAATAAAGTAAAACTTGATATATTAACTAAAAACTACGAGTAAAGCATACAAATACAAGCCTTAACTTTATAGTTTAAGTGAAAAATTAGTTATAACTTATTAAAGAATAGGGATACATGATTGTTAAATTTCTGCCTGAACTTAACCTATTTTTGATGCTTAAAAAAATTATAAAAAAAGGACCTGTAGATATCTTGGTTAGTAAAATAAATAAGTCTACAAGCCCTTTCAAACTAGGATGAATGAATCGTTTAAAATTTTATGAGACATTAAGTAATTTTTCTTTATTACTCACTAAAAGATCGTATAGGCCGGACGCGACGTACATTGTCTTTCACAGTACTTCCCCTATTTCCGCTTTCAAAGTTTATAACTCTAGCATTTAAATTCTGAAACTGAGATGAACTCCAATATCCTTCATTTTCAAATCCACCAATAAGAACTCTGTTCAAATACAGTTTTTCTAATTCATCTATACTGGGTAAATACCAGTCATCTAGACCATTTATTATCAAATCATCACAAATTCTGGCAGCAATATTTTCTGTAGAACAAGTTTCTACTATATTGGAAGTATTTTGGCGACCCGTTCCTAATTCTGTATTACTAGCATTAGGAATAAGAACTCCTCTACAACCCCATTCTACACCTGTACTTTGATCGCTTTCTGTAGCAATGATACCTTTAGTCGCATCACTAGTATAGCCGGGATCTCCTGGTTGTAAAATATAAGCAATGATGCCGCCTTCATAGTTGTCACCAACAGACAAATCTGAAGTTGGAGGTGGTGGAGAAGTTGAGCCTTCTGCCGAAGTCCCATCATAATTCATCCATTCTGTACCATTGTAATAATTGGGTTGATGAGTGGTCAAATTATAAATTGATAAACCTTCTGCTGGGTCGTCAATATTGTCTCGCTGATTTTCTGTTATTCGTGTTGGCAAAAAACCTTTGTCATTTGCATCCAATTCCAAGGCTGCAGAATTATCTGGATTTGTAGTTCCTATGCCTACTTGTGCTGAAATCAAATTCATGCTAAATAGAATAATCGAAAAATAAACAAGTTCTTTTTTCATTAAAATAGAATTTAAAAAAATTAATTTTTAATGCATCTTACAGCACATCCAGAACCTCTAAATTGTGTAACGATAACACCTAAAGTCTCTGATGAAGAACTAAAAAAAAGTATTAATGATCTTGGATCTGTAAATTCAGTAGATGCCCAATAAAACCCAGATGAAATTGAGGAAATTTCTCCTGTATTTGCTGTTCTTATCCCAGTAGAAACAAGCTTTAATGGAGACTCATAAAATCCTATTACAGAAGTATCATCAAACTCATCAGCTTCTGCTTCCAATTCTGCGCTAGTAGGTACTCTATAAGAATATGGGCAAGGATTATTTGGCGCATCCATACCATTCCATAAAATATCTACAGGACCTTGTAAATACCATTCTTCATTATCTATTACAAAATTTGGATTTGAAGTATTTAGTATATCAATCCTTTCAATCTGTGTATCAGAATTTCTATTTTGATGTCCATCGTTACTTCGGCCCCATTGATATAAGTGTCCACGAGCCTTAGAATCATTAGGAGAAGTCGCAACCCTTTCAGCTCCGAGGTTTCTGTCCATCCAAACTTTTCCTGTTGGTGAAGTGACGTCATTTATAATCGTTGATGTAGATTCATCAAATTTTGAAGAAAATTGATCTTTTCCGACACTAAGCCAATCATTTCCATTATAATGATATAAGGATGATGGTCCACAATCGATGCAATAAATCACCAAACCTGCAGCTGGGTTTGAAATGTTATACATGTCAGCTGTTGTTAAACGAGGGAACAACAACCCTTTATCTGTCGATTTTATATCTAGAGCCGCTGAAGCGTCAGGATTTGTAGTTCCTATGCCTACTTGTGCTGAAAGATTTACAACATAAAACAATAGTAAAATGACATTAATAATACGCATTATTTTTTTTTTCAAAAATAAACCTTAGACCAAAATAGAATGCCTGGAAGCTATGCGTAAATATTAAGCAGGGGTGCTTATTAGCTTGAATTTGATTATAATCACAAAGTCGAAATCAATCAACCCAGACGCTTCAGGGCAGTTTTAAGACGAGTTTTTGAGCACTTGCGGAACTTAGGTTTTAAGAAAAAAAATTGCTTTACGCCGGACTTTAAAAAAAGACCTTATTTAAAAAACTCCCTAATCAATTGTCGGTTGTCTTGGGCGTAATTTGCTAAGGTGTTGCGGTGACTGTCCAAATTTAGTTTCGAAATGATATTGCTTCTGTGTTTATGGATAGTACGTTTCGAAACCGATAGCATATCAGCAACCTCTGAAGTTTCAAATCCTTCTGAAATATGTTTTAAAACTTCTCGTTCTGCAAGGCTCAAATTTTTTAATTGTTGGATAGTTTCATCCAATTCATCCAATTTATTGTCTTGAAAAGAAGAGCTGAGATAAAAGGTATCACTTTGCAAGGATTCTAAAGCTTGCTCCACTTCTTTGAAGGAATCTTCTTTGAGCAAATAGGCATTCACTCCTAAAAGCTTTGCTTGAATAATAAACCCATCTTCTTTATGATGGGTCATAATGATAGTTTTTGTTTTGCTTTCTTTCAATCTTTCGGCCACTTCCATTCCAGATATTGCAGGCATGTCCACATCGAGTATAGCAATGTCTAATTGATTTTGCTCTATAACTTGAAGTGCCTCAAGTCCGTTTTTGGCTTCGTAAATATGTTGGAAACCACGTAACGAAAATTCAGATTTCATTCCTTTTAAAACCATGGGGTGATCATCTGCAATAAGTATGCTCAACTCTTTCATATCGTTATACTAATGGAATATATGCTTCCAGCTCTGTGCCTTCGTTGTTGCTTTCAATACTCAACTTTCCTTTGATGATATTGATGCGCTGTTGCATGGTTTGTAAACCGAAACTCTTGCTGGTTTTCATTTTATACTTCACATCAAAACCATCACCATCGTCTTTTACTTTTACTATAATTTCATTAGACTTTTTCATCACTATAATCACGACATGCTTTGCATTGGCATGTTTTACTATATTGTTCAAAGCTTCTTGAATCAACCGGTAAATATTCAGAACTAAATCATCATCTACTGCTTTATCGATATCTTGAATTTTTAGCTTGATATGCAAGCTTGTAGTTTTTTCAATTTTTAAACTAAGCTGCTCTACTGCATAAGCTAAGCCGAAATTCTTTAAATTGTAAGGATAAATAGATTGAGAAACTTCTCTTAAATCTTTAATTGTGTTTCCCAATAATTGGTCTATATCTGAAATTTCCCTTTGCTGAACTTCACGCTTCACCAACGACAGGCTTTGCCCAATGCTGTCATGTAAATCCCGTGATATCTTAAGTCGTTCTTCTTCTTGCACACTTAATAACCGCTGACTGAAATTCTCCTGAAGCTGTTGTTCACGTTTTGACTGAAGGTATTTTCTCAAGAATAAAATTATAAGAATAGAAAACACGCTCACCGTCAAAATAATAACAATAAGCTTTTGTTTGTTTTCATTTTCCAAATTTAAAAGTTGGATTTGACTCAACTGCTGTGATATTTGCTTGTCTTTGCGTTCAGTTTCAAATTGGGTTTTGTAGTAACTAAGTGCTTTTAGCTTTTTATCTTGTTCTATGGAGTCTTTGAGTTTTATGTATTGAGATTGATTTTGTAAGGCCTTTGTATCATCATTCACCTTTTGACACAACTCAGCAAGGTTCTGTTTAGCTTCTACAACTTTAGCCCAATTGTTTTTTGAAGATTCCAATTCCACAAGCTTTTCATATTCAGCTATTGCCGCCTTCAAACTTCCTTCACTTACCAA
>PXBV01000392.1 GCA_003565575.1 Psychroflexus sp.
CACAAACAAGCTTTGAGTCAGTTTCAATCCAGATTGCGCTGGCAGGCTCATTTTATTCAAAAATTTGAAATGGAGTATAAAGCAGAATTTCAAAATTTCAATGCTGCATTTAATGTTTTAAAACAACCTAAAAACAAAACCTTAATACAAGCTTGGAAACAAGGACAAACAGGATTTCCACTGGTAGATGCCAGCATGCGTTGTTTGATTGAAACGGGGTATCTCAATTTTAGGATGAGAGCGCTATTGGTATCGTTTTTCACGCATTTACTTTGGCAAAAATGGCAAGAGGCTTCAGAACATTTGGCGAGTTTATTTTTGGATTTTGAACCTGGTATTCACTTCCCTCAATTGCAGATGCAGGCTGGCACTACAGGCATTCATACCTTACGCATCTATAATCCCGTAAAAAACTCCTATAAACATGACCCTGATGGTGAATTTATTCTGAAATACATTCCAGAGTTGAAGTCAATTCCGAAAGCATTTGTACATGAGCCCTGGAAGTTAACCGACATGGAGCAAGCCATGTATAACTTTAAGCTTGGCGAAGATTATCCAAAACCCATAGTTAATTTGGAGTCTTCACGTCAATTCGCCTCAGATTCCATCTGGAAAATTATCCAATCGGAACGCTCCAAACTAGAAGGTAAAAAAATCTTAAAACGACATACGATAAGAGGAAGTCATTAGCTGAATTTGAGTCTCGCTTTTTCCAAATCTTCTGGCGTATCTATGCCAATGCTCACTTCTTGGGTTTCTACCATTTTAATGGTTTTCCCGTTTTCTAAATAACGAATGCATTCTATTTTTTCTGAAGCTTCGAGCGGACTCATAGGTAGGTTATAAAATGCCATCAAGGCTTCTTTTCTGAAGGCATAAATGCCCACATGTTTAAAATAATCGACTTCCAACTCTTTAGCTCTATGAAAAGGAATTGGTGATCTGGAAAAGTAGAGCGCAAAGTTATTTAAGTCGGCAATCACTTTCACCTGATTGGGATTTTGAATGTCTTCTTCTGAAGTTAATTTGACTTTTAGAGAAGCTAAGTCTATAATTTTTTCGGTATCCGTTTCAAACACATTTAAAAGTTTGCTTAATGCTTTTTCATTGATAAAAGGTTCATCGCCCTGAACATTCACCACGATATCCACATCCATAGATTCCACTGCTTCAGCAATACGGTCGCTACCACATTCATGCTCGTTCTTACTCATAATCGCCTTTCCACCATACTTTTCAATTTCAGAAAAAATAAGTTCAGAATCGGTAACAACATAAACTTCGTCAAATAAGTTAGTGGTTTTTGCGGCTTCATAAGTTCTCACAATAACTGGCTTACCTGCCAAGTCTTGCATTAATTTACCAGGAAATCGACTCGCTTGGTAGCGGGCAGGAATCATGGCGATAACAGTTAAAGGTTTGGACATAAGGAGCTGGTATTAATTGTTTGGGTTATGGTCTTGAAAAAAATCGTCTTTGAATCCGATAAGATATAATTTTTCTTTGGCGCGGGTACAGGCGGTGTAGAGCCAACGAAGATAATCTTTGGAAATGCCATCGGGTAAATAAGGCTGTTCTACAAAGACCGTATTCCATTGCCCTCCTTGAGATTTATGGCAAGTAATGGCATAACTGAATTTGACTTGTAAAGCATTGAAAAATGGATTTTGCTTTACTTTTTGAAATTTCTTGTATTTGGAGGTAATGTCTGCATAATCTTTCATCACTTCTTGATATAACTGGTTGGACTGTTCATAAGGTAAAGAGGGTGAATTTAAACTCAACGTATCTAGCATAATTACCGTTTCAAAAGGTTTCATCTTGGGATAATCTACCATTTGTACTTTCACTTCTGCAAATCTAAACCCGTATAATTCTTTAACAGAAAAGATTTCTAAAATTTCTATGATATCTCCGTTGGCAATAAAGCCTGCATCGCTTTTGGGTTTTACCCAAAAGTAATTGTTTTTTACGACCATCAAGAAGTCACCTGCGGCAATTTCATCTTCCCGCATCAAGATTCTGCTTCGAATTTGTTGATTATATAAATTAGCCCGTTTATTGGACCTTACAATAATGGCGGTGTCTTCATGTCCTAAATTATCGTACGCATCATTGATGGCATCTAAAATCTCGTAGCCGTCGACAAGTCTCACCAAATCTGAATGTTGGGCCATTTGAAATTTAAAGCTTTCAAAATCTTCATTTTCCAGAAGTTCTCGTATACGCGTTGCATTCAACAAAATCCCACTATCCAAATTTTGCCTTACCACTTCATCCAATTCCACAGGAATAACGTCCATTTGATAGTGATTGGTTAAGGTTTTTTCATCTAAAGCAGGACTTAAATTGGATTTTACGGGGGGAAGCTGTGCTGTATCGCCTATGAAAATCAACTTACAATTAACGCCAGAATACACATATTCCATCAAATCATCTAGCACAGAGCCTTTATTAAACAATTGGTCGCCCGTTGGAAAATCTGGAATCATGGAGGCTTCATCAACAATAAAAATGGTGTTTTTATGCTTATTCACTTGCGGTACAAACTCAATGCCAGAACCAGTTGTAGTTTTAGGTTGATAGATTTTCCGATGGATGGTCTGCGCGTATTGGTGGCTGTAATTGGACAACACTTTTGCGGCTCTTCCTGTAGGAGCAGCAAGAATAACTTTCTTTTTAATTTTCCAAATGTTCTTCACCAGCGTACCTACGATGGTAGTTTTACCCGTACCAGCATAACCTTTGAGTAAGAAAATACGATCTACAGAAGTTTCAAGAGCAAATTTAGCTAACAACTGAAGCGTAAGGTCTTGCTTTGGAGTTGGCATATGACCAAAATCTGCTTTTAAAGCTTTGTAAAACTGATTATAATCCATAAGTGGGGATAAAATTTCTTAAATTTCAAATATAAGCATGATTTTTTGGTGCTATACTTTTGTGATTGAAAAAAAGTTGTAGTTTTGCTTATATCATAAATTCTTAATTTTTAGTTATGAAAATTGTAATACAGTTAGTTTTATGGGTAGTTATAGGAGTTTTAGGTTTTATGACCTACAAAGCAGTCTATGGCCCAGTAGAGTTCAATAAAATAAGAGACAAGCGCTACATCGATGTGGTTGAAGTGATGAAGGACATCCGAGATGTTCAACTCGCGCATAGAGAGATCACAGGCGAATATCAAGGTAGCTTTGATGGCTTGCTAAAATTTATTGATACAGCTCAATATGTTATTACACAAAGAAGAGACACCACTTACCTTGATGAAGAATACAAAAAAATCTACGGAGTAGATGAATACAAGGAAGACATTATTATTGATACATTAGGATTTAGACCCGTGAAGGATTCTATTTTCAAAAATTCTGACAGGTATAAAAAAATGATGTACATCCCTCATACTGACCAAAAGGAATTTACAATAAAAGCTGGTTTTCTTGAAGAAGGTTCTAGTAAAACTCCTGTTTTTGAAGTTATAGCTCCTAAAGATTTGATTTTAGCAGACCAAGACAGAGATTTAGTCATCCAAGAAAAGCAAACAAGATCTGTAGACGGTGTTGATGGAGAAGCCATAAAGGTTGGATCTATGAATCAAGTTAAAACCAACGGTAATTGGCCAAAAAACTTTGGTGATAATTAATGGATGACTATCCAAACCATATTAAATATAGACTGTCCATCTTGATTTTTCAAGATGGATTTTCTTTTTTGGTAATAAATTCACATCAAGAACCCATTCATTTTGAAAATCACAGGTTAGGTCACTCACAGTCTATCAATGAACTCTTAAACCAACTAAAGCTTCATATTTATCCTTCATTTTTAAGCCAATACGCTATTGAATCCTTAGAAGTGATTTACGGAAATCCTCAATTTAGTCTTGTTCCTAACGAGTATTTTGACAATTCTACCTTACCTCATTATCTTAAGTACAGCTCAAAACTGATTGAAGGGGATGACTTCTCTCAAGACGATGTGGAAACTATTGATGCTAAGCTAGTTTATATTCCCTACGTAAATATCAACAACTATTTGTTCGAGATTTTTGGGAGTTTTGAATTCACACATATCCTTACTCATTTGCTTCCCAAATCCAAAACACGAAGTCTAGACTCAAAAGAGTACGTGATGGTACACGTAGGGAAACAAAACCTCTATATAGCCTGTTTTAAAAATCAAAAACTTAACCTCGTGAATACCTTTTCCTATGAAACTCCACAGGATTTAGTATATTATATCCTTTTTTGCATTGAAGAGTTAGCTTTAGATCGAGAACAATTGTGTTTACAATTTACAGGAGAGTTTTACAAAAGTGAAGACAATACCGCATTAATTATTCTCGAAAATTACATCAGAACCATTCAGTTTTGCAATACAATCACCACATCAGAATATCAATTCAAAGCAGGGTTTCATCAACATTATAACATTCTATAAATCATGAGAATAGTATCCGGCCAACTAAAAGGAAGAAAGATCACAGCACCCAAGAAACTTCCTGTGAGACCCACAACCGATATGGCTAAAGAAGGGCTTTTTAATATTCTCAATAACAGGATACGTTTTTCTGACGTAGAAGTTATTGACCTATTTGCAGGCATTGGCAGTATCACTTTTGAATTTATGTCTAGAGGCTGCCAAAACCTTACGGCAGTAGATGCCAACTACAATTGCATTCAGTTTCTGAGCAAAACCGCAGAAGAATTTGACTTAACACCTAACCTTATCAAAAGTGATGTTTTTGATTTTTTAGAAAAAACACAGCAAAAGGCTGACCTTATTTTTGCTGATCCTCCCTACGACTTGGACTTGGAAGCTTTTGAAAACATAGAGCGCATCACAACCCAACGCTCCCTATTAAAAGAAAACGGAACCCTCATCATAGAACATTCTAAGCATACAAGTTTGGAGCACATCCCGTCCTTTAGTGAAAAACGAAGGTATGGTAATTCCGTTTTTAGTTTTTTTGAACGTTAAGATTACTTTTTTTGAATTGAAATCAGTTCAAAAAATAATTTCTAAAAAGATTATTTACCTTTGTAATTGATTATGAACTTAACTTCAAGTTGAATCATTTATAAAGTGAACTTAAAAGAAAACGCATACCCACAAAACAACATTTATGGAAGTACAAGGAAAAATTAAAGTTTTAGGAGAAACCAAAGAAGTAGGAAGTAACGGATTTAGAAAAAGAGAATTGGTTGTCACTACAGAAGAACAATACCCACAACACATTCTTATAGAATTTGTTCAAGATAAAACCAACATTTTGGACAACTACAAAGTGGGTCAAAATGTAAAAGTAGGCATCAACCTAAGAGGAAGAGAATGGGTAAGCCCTCAAGGAGAAACCAAATATTTTAATTCTTTACATGGCTGGAGGATCGAAAATTTAGAACAAAATAATTCTGCAGGCGCACCCCCTATTCCACCATCAGATCAATTTGAACCTGTTCAAGATTTAAATAGTGATGAGGACGACGATTTGCCATTTTAAACCAAATCAATAAAAACTATGAGCTCTAGAACAATTCTAGAGCTTTTTTTAGTTATAATACCAATTTAACCATCAAATGACGCTATTTAGCTCATTCATTTTTCCATATATTTCCTTGTTCACAATTTCCGTAGCCATGCTATGCAAATTATTCACAGCGTTATATATGGAAAAAGCAATTTCGCTCTCTTAAC
>PXBV01000160.1 GCA_003565575.1 Psychroflexus sp.
AAAAACAATATAATTGTTTACCAACAGACTATAGAGAAAAGAGCAAAAAAATGTCAAATAGTTGAAATTTAACATGTTGTGACACATTCATACCTCTCTCTGGTCTATATCACCCTTTTGTTTTAACTATAACGTTTGATATTTGTATCTGACTTAATATCTAATTGTTAATTGTTAATTGTTAAAACAAAGCGATGAAGAATTTTAAACATTTATTTGCATTTTTTCTCTTCACTAATGCATTTGCCTTCAGTCAAAACTCTATCACGGGTACGGTTCTGGATTCAAATAATATGCCTTTACCAAGTGCGTCTATTGAAATAGAAGGAACACAAGTTGGAACCGCCACAGATTTTGATGGAAAGTTCAACCTAGAAGCAAGTAGCGGAGACGTTTTAGTTGTATCTTTTATTGGTCTAAAAACTCAAAGAGTGCGCGTGGATTCCAGAAGTGATTATACTATCATTTTACAGGAAAGTGATGACCAATTAGATGAGGTAGTAGTAGTTGGTTATGGTACACAGAAAAAGAAAAATCTTACAGGTTCTTTAGAGACCGTTGTATTTGGAGACGAATTAAATCAACCTGTCACCAACTCTGGACAACTCCTATATGGACGTTTTTCTGGAGTCCAGCTAACTCAATCCTCTGGTAACCCCGGAGCTGATGGGTCTTCTATTGTAATTCGTGGTATAGGTACCTTTGGTAATTCAACACCTTTAGTTGTTATTGATAATATTCAATATGAAGATTTGCAAGCGTTCAACAATCTTGCACCACAAGATATAGAAAGCATCACTGTCCTAAAAGACGCCTCAGCTAGTGCCATTTATGGAGCAAGAGGTGCCAATGGAGTAATTTTAGTCGAAACTAAACGAGGAAAAGAAGGAAAATTTCAGGTAGATTACAATACATTCTACGGACAGCAAGAAGCTACTGTGGTTCCCAATTTTTTGAATGCGAGTGATTACGCTATGTTGATGAATGAGAAGTTTGAGAATCAAGATGGTCCAGGATTTATCCCAAGATATTCAGAGCAACAATTAGCTGCTATTAATGATGGCTCCATGCCAGACCAGTTTGCTAATACCAATTGGGCAAATGAAGTTTTACAAAGAGCTACAATAGTAAATCATAACCTCTCAATTACAGGAGGAACCCAAAAATCATCGTATCGGTTTTCAATGGGATACCTTGGTCAAGATGCTATTGTGAGAAGTAAGTTTAGAAACGATAGATACAATATGAGTTTCAACATCACTTCAGACGTGAAAGATTGGCTGAAATTTACTAGTGTTACCAATGGCTTTTGGAGACGAATTGAGGGGCCAACTGGAGGTCAAAATGCCTTTGATGGTGATAATGGAATTATTTTTGGCTTGCAAAGAACAGCTCCAACCATTCCTTTATTTTACAGTAATGGAGAATATGGAATTGTTGATGGAGCTTACTTAGATATTAACAATTCTCTACCAACTCAAAACCCTTTAAGACAAGGCTTCTTTGGAGAATTTCAAAACGATATCATCAATATAAGCCAGAGAGTAGCTTTTGAGTTTAAATTGTCAGAAAATTTAACTTTTGAAACGAGTGGAAGTATTAATGCCGTATATAACCAGTCTTCAGATTTTAGACCAACGTTTCGACTAGCAGATTGGGAAGGTAATGCCATCTTACAAAACGAACAAAACTCCTTAAGAAATGGAACTAGTTTAGAATACCGCTTGCTTCAAGAAAATATTTTGAGGTATAATTTTGACTTGGACGAAAAGAATAACTTTAATTTTTTAGCTGGACACACAGCCATGTATTTTAAAAATGACAACTTTAATGCCAGGCTAAGCGGATTCCCAACTAACAATCTTTTTGAATTTGGAGCTGGGGGTATTACAGATCCAACCGTTGGAGGTGGAGCTTTTGAGGAAGCCTTACAATCCTTTTTTGGAAGGGTCAACTACTCTTATGACGGCAAATATTTAGCAGAATTTAATATAAGAAGAGACGGGTCATCAAAGTTTGGACAGGATTTTAGATATGGAACCTTTCCATCAGCTTCTGTAGGCTGGAGAGTCTCTCAAGAAGATTTTATGCAAAATTTTGACTTCATAAGCGATTTGAAACTTCGAGGAAGTTGGGGACTTAGTGGAAACGATCGCGTAGGTAACTACATATTTGCTCAGAATTATAACCCAAATTTAGATTACTTTCTTGGAGACAACGCAGTGGTTGGGGTAGGTATAACCAACTTAGCTAACCCATTTATAAGATGGGAGCAAACCGAGCAATACAATTTTGGTTTAGACCTTAGCCTATTTAAAAATAGACTAGAGATTATTGCAGATTACTTCACCAGAGAAAGTACAGATATCTTATACAATAATTTTCCTATACCAAGTACTATAGGTATAAGCAATATAAATGCTAGAAACTCTGCATCTATGATCAACCGCGGACTTGAGTTTGGAGCTAATTTTAGAGGGGTTTCAGGCGATTTTAAATACAGCTTTGGCGGAAACTTTACACGATTTTTTATAAATGAAGTTACCGATTTAGGAGAAAATAGTGTGGAAACAATTACCAACCAAAACATCATAAGGGTAGGAGAACCTTTTAGAGCTTATTTTGGTTATGAAGCAGACGGAATTTTCTCAGACTTTGCAGAAGTAGCCAATCATCCAAGTCAATTTGGAAATCAACTTTCAGGACCAGGAGATATAAGATACGTAGATGTAAATGGTGACGGCGTAATAGATCAAGATGATAGACAAGTTATAGGAGATCCTAATCCAGATTGGTTAGTCAATTTTAATGCTTCCTTTGAGTATAAAAATTTTGATATGAGTATGCTGTTTCAAGGTGTAGTGGGTGTAGACCGTTTATTTATGGGGAATGGAAACCTTCCTATGGAAGACGATAGAAGTAATGTTTTAGACCTATGGTTGGACCGGTGGACCCCCAACAATCCAAACTCTAGTTTACCAAGAGTAGGAGGTCAAGAAAACTCCAGAGTATCCACTTTCTATATTGAAGATGCATCGTACTTAAGACTCAAAAATCTTGAAATAGGCTATTCTCTTCCTGAGTCTTTTGTAGAAAAATTTAAGATGTCAAAATTCAGAATTTTCTTAGGAGGTCAAAACTTATTAACCTTCACAGGCTTAGAGAATTTTGATCCAGAAGGTGGCGCTGGGCGCTTTAGCAATAGGAATGTACCCTTGTACAAAGTTTATACAATTGGTTTAAATGCAAAATTTTAAAAAAATGAAAAAGATAGTTAGTTTATTGCTGTTATGTTCAGTCTTAGTTAGCTGTAGTGATGACTTTTTGGAAAGGGCTTCACTCACTCAAATTGCAGAAGACAATTTTTGGAAAAGTGAAGAAGACGCTTTCTTAGCCCTTAATGGGGTTTATGCATCACTCCAAGGCACTTCTATGTATGGAGGTGGTTTAAATGAATGGATTGGTTTTCCTGGCTTTGATAATTTTGGTGATAATGCCTTTAATCAATTTAAGTGGGAAGGAGCCGGTATTTTTATGGAGGGTACTTTAACCGCAGATGCTGGACCCATTAATGCCATCTGGGGAGACCTCTACAGAGGTATTGCTAGGGCTAACCTTGTGATTCAAAATGTACAAAACATTGATGATACATTGATTGATGAAAATTCTAGAAATGATATTCTAGGGCAAGCCTATTTCTTAAGAGCCTTAATGTATTTTAACCTTGCTGTGTACTTTGAAGACGTGCCGCTGATTACAGAACCTCAACAGTTAGAAGATGCTTTTGTGTCTAAAAACAATTATGCAGAAGTGACCGCGCAGGTAATTGAAGATCTTTTGGATGCTGTAGATTTATTACCTATGCCATCTTCTCGCGCTTCCAATCAATTTGGATATGCTACAAAAGGAGCAGCTCTAGGTCTTTTAGCAAGAGTACAGCTTTACAACCAAAACTATTCGGGTGAAAACGGAGTATTGTTTGCAACTCAAGAATTATTAGGAATGGGCTACTCCTTACATCCAAATTATGGAGACTTATTTAGCTTACAAGGACAAGATTCTCCAGAGATTGTATTTTCTGTTAGGTTTGATAGAGACCCAAACAATAGTAATGGTGAAACTTTTTCGGCGACTTTTTTAGGTTCACCAAAAGTGGATGAACGTCCAATGCCTAATTTAGTGAATGATTACTATGCAACAGATGGCTTACCAATATCTGAGTCTCCACTGTTTGACCCTCAAAACGAAAGGGACAACAGAGACCCTCGTGCTGGAGCAACCATATACTTCCAAGGTGATTTATTCCTTCTAGAACCAGACCAAAGAGCGTTTACAGGCAATAGTCCTACAGGTTATGCAAAGCGAAAGTATATAAGACAAGCCCCAGAACCCGATAGTGGAGGTGTAGGTGAACCTGGATCTCAAGACTTTTATGTGATTCGTTATGCAGATGTCTTACTGATGCGAGCAGAAGCTCTAGCAGAAACTGGAGACCTTGGGGCTGCAGCAAGCCTTGTCAACCAGGTAAGAGACAGGGTAAATATGCCAAGTGTACAGCAAGTGGAAGGTATAACTACTCAAGAAGCAATGATTGAAATTGTGAGGCATGAGCGCAGAGTTGAATTAGCTTTAGAAGGTCTACGATTCATGGATTTAAAACGATGGGGAGAATTACAAGATGCCTTTGCAAGAGCCGCCGCAGACCCTGTAGGCCCATATAATCCAAGTTTTCAAGGTCTAAGATCAGAATTCTTTCCAATACCGCAGAATGAAATAGATGTTAACCCAGAATTGGAACAACACCCAGCTTGGTAAATCTAAATTGGGTTTTAAAATTGACTTTGATAAATTAAAAATTAAAAAAATTGAATTATGAATATGAAATGGATAAAAACACTAATGTTTTTGAGTATGGCGCTTGCCATAGTGAGCTGTAGCAGTGATGATGATTTTACTGATGATGTTGCTGAAGAAGACTCAGTTGAAACGCCAGATGAAGAAGAAGTAGTTATAGGTAAAAGAGGAGCAGCATACACCAATAGAAGAGAAAATTGGTCGCACCAAACCGCTAAACTCAAACCCCATTGGATGTACAGTTGGGGAAATGTGATGGCCGATGAAATTCCAGAAAACGTGGAGTTTGTTCCTATGATTTGGGGAAGAGGCGCTGCAGAAAGCGATGATGTTATTAACCGCATGAAACAGCTCAAAAATGAAGGGAAAGTTAAGTATTTACTTGGTTTTAATGAACCTGATAACCCACCACAAGCCAATATGACTGTGGAAGAAGCCATCGCTTTATGGCCGAGGTTAGAAGAAGTAGGACTCCCTTTGGGTTCTCCAGCCACAGTTCAACCAGACAACGATTGGATGAAGGATTTTATGGCGCAAGCAGAGCAGCTCGACTATAGAATAGATTTTATTAACATGCACCATTACGGAGGAACTTCTGTACCAGCATTGATTAATAAGCTAAGGACTACTTACAATGACTACGGAGAACGCCCTATTTGGATTAAAGAATTTGCTGTAGCAGATTGGCAAGCAACCTCACCATCTGCCAATGTACATAGCGTACAGTCTGTTGTGCAATTTATGGATCAAGCGCTTAATGCCTTAGAAGAAATTCCTTATGTACATAGGTATGCTTGGTTCGATACTAGAAATCA
>PXBV01000335.1 GCA_003565575.1 Psychroflexus sp.
CCAATATTGAATGTAGGAGATGTTTTGAACATCTGTTTGGTAATAGGAATCCCTTTGTCATCATTTTTACCATTATGTTGTATTAAACTTGCAACTACAATAGTTAATACTACCAAAACAAAAGTTATTCCCATTTGATCCATAAATGGAATATTGACAAACATTGGGTGGCTTGACCATGCATTGGGTGCTACCTTAAAGTACATAGCAAATGGAATTGAACTTAAAATTCCAATAATAGCTGCTTTGTTTGTTGTTTTTTTCCAAAACAAACCAAGGAGAAATACGGCTAAAATCCCAGGGCTTACAACACCTGTATACTCTTGAATAAATTGGAAAGCCTGATCTAATCCGTCTAAAGAAGGTGCTAATATCACAGCAACAAGTAAAGCTACACTTGCAGAAATTCTACCTGTGTTAACCGTTTGTTTATCTGTTGAATTCTTGTTGATATAAGGCTTATAAATATCCATTGTAAAAATGGTAGATGTAGAATTAAGCATTGATGCCAAGGAAGATACAATAGCGGCACATAAAGCGGCAAAGGCTAATCCCTTAAGACCAACAGGCAACAGTTGCAAAAGCCAAGGATAAGCTTGATCTGCTTGAGATGTACTTGGTAGATTCAATTGTCCTATACTTCCTAAGCTCGCTAAAAGTTCAGGATCATTCACAATCACATAAGCCGCAATACCAGGAATTACAACTACAAGTGGGATAATTAATTTCAAAAACGCAGCAAACAAAATACCCTTTTGAGCTTCCTTTAGGGACTTGGCAGCTAAGGTTCTTTGAATAATATATTGATTGAACCCCCAATAGTATAAATTGGCCACCCATAATCCACCAATGAGTACGCTAATACCTGGTAAATTAGAGTATTCTGGATTAGATTTATCCAAAATCATTTCAAAACGATCTGGTACTCGTTCATAAATAGTCTGCATGCCTTGAAGCACTCCTTCTCCCCCAGAAACGGTATTAAGCGCAAGATATGTTGTAACAACTCCTCCAAGAATTAAAAAAACAACCTGAATTACATCTGTCCAAGCAACTGCAGAAAGTCCACCGTAAAGTGAATAGGCTGCAGCAAATAAAGCTAATCCAATCACACCATAGGTTAAAGGGAAACCCATAATAGTTTTAAGTGCCAAAGCTCCAAGATAAAGAACTGATGTTAGATTTACAAAAACGTAAAGAGCAATCCAGAAGACAGCAAGGATGGTTTTAAGATTAGTAGAATAACGTTTTTCAACAAACTCTGGAATAGTATAGAGCTCTTTCTTTATAAAGATTGGCAGAAAATACTTCCCAACAATCAGAAGCGTAAGCGCTGCCATCCATTCATAAGAGGCAATGGCTAAGCCAGAAGCAAAACCAGAACCCGACATTCCTATAAACTGTTCTGCAGAAATATTAGCTGCTATCAATGAAGCCCCTATAGCCCACCAAGGCAATGATTTGCTGGCAAGGAAATAATCTTCAGCGTTTTTTTGATGGCCTTTTTTATCTCTAGAAACCCAAAGCCCAATTCCCAAAATGAGAACTGCGTAACCTATGAATATGAAATAGTCTAAAAATTCGAAGCTTGCTGACATATTTATTTTATTAATGATTAAGAGAAATTCAAATGTATAAGTTTTTATGAGAATTCATACAATTGTTGAGCTTAGTAAAGCTTAAAGATTTTAATTTCTTTAGGTTAATTTATAGTGTACAGAGGATAGGTTTCGTAAAATTTCAGCTGCTTGTTCTGCGGAGATATCTCGCTGAGCTTCCCCTAGCATCTCATAGCCTACCATAAATTTCTTTACAGTGGCACTTCTCAATAATGGCGGATAAAAATGCATGTGAAAGTGCCATTCTGGGTGCTCTTGGCCATCTGTAGGGGCTTGATGAATTCCTGACGAATAAGGGAATGAAATTTTAAATAAATTATCATATTTCACAGTAATTATTTTTATAATTTCAGCAAAAGCAGACTGCTCCTCTTTTGTCATTGACGCAATACTAGCAAAATGCCTTTTACTTACAATCATAGTTTCATAAGGCCACGTAGCCCAGTAAGGAACAAGAACTGCAAAATACTTGTTTTCTGCGATGATGCGTTCCTCAAGTTTCAATTCTTGATCAATATAATCTTTGAGCAAACTCCTACGATGCGTTTGGTAATAGTTGATAAAATTATCTTGTGTTCTTTGCACCAAAGAAGGTATAGAGGATTGAGCCCAGATTTGTCCATGTGGATGCGGGTTACTACAGCCCATTACAGCACCTTTATTTTCAAAAATTTGAACATGGTTGATAAAATCGTTTGACCCTAGCTCTAAATATTCCTGCTTCCAAGTTTGCACAACTTCTTCAATTTCTGAAAGTTCCATTTCTGGGATAGTTAGGTTATGCTTAGGAGAAAAGCACACCACTTTATTAATTCCTTGCTCTGGTTTAGATCGAAACAAATTTGAAGAATTATCTTTTGTGGTTTCTAATTTATCTTGCAGTAAGGAGGGAAAATCATTTTCAAAAACATAGCATCCTTGATAGTCTGGGTTTTTGCTACCGTTACTACGCATATTTCCAGGACATAAATAACAGTTTTCATCATAAACTGGGCGTTCATCCTTTTTTTGTTCTTCCTCTTGCCCTTGCCATGGACGCTTAGTTCTTTGTGGTGAAACCAAAACCCATTCTCCTAAAAGAGGGTTGTATCTTCTGTGTGGATGTTTATTAGAATCAAATTTTTGCATTGGAATATGTATTTTATTTTACTTGGTGAGTACCTTCGCTAATTTCAACTTGGTAAGCTTTTAAATCAACTTTAAACTCCTTAAAATAGGAATCTGAAAGGGTAGAGATAAGTCCTTTTATGTTTTCTTTTTTAACTAAATTAATTGTACAACCGCCAAAACCTCCTCCCATCATTCTTGAACCAATGACACCTTTCTGCTTTATAGCTTCATCCACCAAGTAATCTAACTCTGGACAGCTTACTTCATAATCTTTAGATAAACCTTTGTGCGTTTCTAACATTAGTTCACCCAACAATTTATAGTTCTGATCTTGAATTGCTCTTGCAGCTAGACTTACCCTTTTGATCTCACTCACAACAAAGTGACATCGCTTATAGAGATTTTCTCCCAACTCTTGTTGCAAAGCATCAACCTGTTGCAGTGTACTATTTCTAAAACTTGACACCTCTGGATAATTTTTTTTAATAATGGCAAGACCTTGGTCTACTTCCTCCCTTCTTACATTATACCCAGAAGTAAGGTGTTCGTGTTTAACATTACTGTCAAGTAAGACAAATGCAAAGTCAACAAGGTCTGCATCAAAATAACTATGCTCTAAGGTAGTACAATCTAATTTGATAGCTTTATTTTTTTTGCCAAACACACTTGCAAACTGATCCATGATGCCGCAGTTTACCCCAACAAAAGTATGTGAAGATTTCTGTCCCATCAATGCAATATCTTTTTTAGAAATTTGTAAATCATGTAGATTGTTCATGGCATAAATAACTCCACATTCCAAAGCCGCAGATGAAGATAAGCCAGCTCCAATGGGAATTGTACTACTAAATACAAGCTGAAAGCCTTTCAAGGCATGACCTAATTCTTTTAACTGGTGTAAACCTCCTAAAATGAAATTTGCCCACATCAAAGAAACCGGTTTTAAATCATCAGTTAAACTAAATCTATATTCTTCATTTAAATCCTTAGCAACCAATACACAGTCATCTGAGGGTAGACTTGTGATAGCAAAACAGATATATTTATCGATAGCCGCAGGTAAAACAAAGCCATCGTTGTAATCTATATGTTCTCCTATGATGTTGATTCGCCCTGGTGACAAGAACAAGGACTCAGGCAAAGTACCAAATTTAGCTTTAAAATGTGAGGAGGTTGATTCTATTAATTTCTTGTCCATTGCATTTGTATTTTTAATTAAAGTTTAAAATCCTATCAATAATTTAATTGCTATTCTTTAGTTGAAATTTAAATAAAGTATGTTGAGAATAAACCTCTCCTTTCTTTAGTTCAGCAGAAGGAAAGTGTTCATGATTTGGAGCATCTGGATGAACTTGCGTTTCAAAACAAATGCCACTGGTATTATGATAGATGGATGACCCTTTGGGAGGTAAGTCAGCTGGAAGCTTACCACCAACGTAGATCTGGACGCAGGGTTGATTAGTAATGACTTGCATTTGTAAATTTGTTTTTTTGCTGTAAAGCTCTGCTGCTATATCGTTTTCGGAATTGAGCACAAATGCATGATCTATCTGAGAGGGTACTGGCTTAGGAGTTGTAAAATCAAACTCATGTCCTTCTAAAGCAATTAATTTTCCCGTTGGTACATTATTAGTATCCGTATCTAAAACTTCACTAGCATTTATGCTTAAAAGTTGGTTATTCATATCACTAAAATGCCCCTCTAGATTGAAATAGGTATGTTGAGTTAAATTTAAAAGCGTATCTTCAGTTGAACTAGCTTTATAACGTATATCTAGTTCGTTATTCAAAGTTAATGTGTATGTTACCTCCACCTTTACATCACCAGGATAACCATCTTCAGCAGTTGGACTTTCAACAGATAATGTAACAGAAGGCTCATCTGTATGATGAATAGAGACTAGATTCCACTCTTTTGAACTCAAACCTTGGCTACCTCCATGCAAGTGATGGCTGCCAAAATTTTGCTCTAACTGAATGTTTTTACCATTTAGATTAAACCTACCTTCTCTGATTCGTCCCGCAAAGCGACCTACAACTGCTCCAAAATAAGTGGCGTGAGATTTCTCAAAGGAACGCTGATAATCTTCAGGTGTATTATAGCCTAAAACTACATCTATAGCTTCGCTTTGAGTAGGCACTTTTAAGGAAGTGATAGTAGCACCATAATTAAGAACACTAAGTTCCAAGCCAGATTTAGACTTTAAAGTGAAGGTTTGAATTGCCATAAATTTTCTGATATTTTAAACTTCAAAAGCTAAAATTAAGTTTATATTTGGAAAAACCTTACCAGCACCTACCAGTTTATAAGGTATTCCCAACCAGTTAAATTTCAAGAATATGCCCAGTATTTTTTTAAAAACTAAGGAAAATATCCCAAAATACAAACAGATTATCTACTCTGTAGAGCAAGCTATTACAAATGGAACTCTGAAAAAAGGGGATATACTACCGTCATTGAATAAAGTAAAAATGGAATTGGATGTTTCCAGAGACACAGTTCTGCTTGCTTATAACGAATTAAAGAAACGAGGAATAGCCTATTCTGTACTTGGTAAGGGTTACTTTATAAAAAGCAGTGAAGTGAGTTTTGAAAAAAGGTATTTTGTTTTGTTTGATGAATTAAATAGCTTCAAAGAAGACTTATACAATTCTTTATTAAAAGAACTTGGAGATAAGGCAGAAGTAGATATTTATTTTCATCATTTCAACAGAAAAATGTTTAAAAAATTGGTGAATGATAGTAGAGGTAACTACTCTAAATATGTAATTATGCCCACCAAGTTTGATGACGCCATTTTAGACTTAAAAAATTTACCACAAGATGATATTTATATTTTAGATCAAACCAACCCTTCATTATCCATATATTCTGGAGTTTATCAAAATTTTTCTAAAGACATGTTTCTATCTCTAGAACAGGGGCTTCA
>PXBV01000137.1 GCA_003565575.1 Psychroflexus sp.
ATAAAACAACAAAGACCACATCTGCAAGTTCTTCCCCTAGATCTTTGGCTTTATCACTTTCTTTTTCGCTTTGCTCCCCGTAGCGCCTGGCAATTATTCTGGCCACCTCTCCTACTTCTTCTGTAAGCTGAGCCATATTGGTGAGTTCATTGAAATAACGAACACCGTGTTCTTTTATCCATTCATCAACAGCTTTCTGGGCGTTTTCAATATTCATAAGTTCTGTATTGATGTATTACAAATTTAGTTTTTTTCTTTAGAATCCAACCAGAAGGTAAGCGGACCATCATTGATAGACGCTACTTGCATGTTTGCCCCAAACCTTCCTGTCTGCACATTACCCGCGTATACATCTTTTAAGGTGGCGGTAAAATCTTGATAAAGTGTTTTGGCTTTTTCTGGTTTGGCTGCTTTTGTAAAACTTGGTCTATTCCCTTTTTTTGTAGATGCATAAAGCGTAAACTGGCTTACAACTAAAATTTCTCCTCCCACCTCATTGACATTCAAATTCATTTTCCCTTCCTCATCAGAAAAAATACGCATTTGAGTTACTTTTTTGATTAGCCAGTCAATATCACTTTGATGGTCTTCATCTTCTATTCCCAAATAAATCAATAAACCAGCCTGAATACTTCCGGCAATTTCA
Organism: Psychroflexus sp.; assembly: GCA_003565575.1. GTDB lineage: Bacteria > Bacteroidota > Bacteroidia > Flavobacteriales > Flavobacteriaceae > Psychroflexus. The sequence goes on from PXBV01000137.1 coordinate 647, forward strand.
GTATCAATTTTTACTGAAGCTTCTTTTACACGTTGTAACACTATTCTCATATTATCTTAAATCTTGATAAGGATCTTTTCTGAAACTTTCATCCTCTTCGCCTTCCATAATCTGCAAGTAACTTTTATATCTTGAATAAGCAATTTCATCTTCTTCTAATGCTTCCTTTACGGCACATTTAGGTTCATCCACATGGATGCAATTGTTAAATTTACAATGTTGCTTTAATTTAAAAAGCTCTGGAAAATACTGATCTAGAGTATATTTATCTATATCCACTACACCAAAACCTCTTATGCCTGGGGTATCTATAATTTGACCACCAAAATGCAACTCGTGCATTTCTGCAAAAGTTGTGGTGTGTTGCCCTTGGCGATGTTGTTCTGAAATTTCAGAGGTTTTTATATTCAAGCTGGGTTCTATAGAGTTGACTAAAGTTGATTTGCCCACCCCGCTGTGGCCAGCAAATACACTTACCTTATCTTTCATGAGTTCCTTTACTTTATCCACATTTTCACCAGTTTCTGCAGAAATACCTATACAGGTATAGCCTACACTTCTATAAAGTTCTGCTAGGTACTTCATTTCTCCAAATTCCTGTAGGCTATATGAATCTACTTTATTGATCAAAATTACCACAGGGATATGGTAAGCTTCCGCCGTTACTAAAAACCTGTCAATAAAGGTAGTACTGGTTGGTGGATTGTTATGAGTGATGAGCAAAAATGCCAAATCGATATTAGCAGCAATAATATGAGTTTGTTTAGACAAATTCACAGACTTACGTATGATGTAATTTTTTCTATCGTGTATTTGTTTTATAATACCAACGGTCTCATCTCCTTTAGTTTCGGTATTAATTTCTACATAATCTCCTACTGCTACGGGGTTAGTACTTTTGATTCCCTGAAGCCTAAATTTCCCTTTAATTCTTGAATTATAAATCTGTCCATCTTCTGCTTTGACCTGGTACCAACTGCCTGTAGATTTATGAACAACACCTCTCATTTAATTTCTTTTTGAATATATGACCACCACAATTAAAGGTTTAGATTAAGTTTTGGTTGACGTATGTATTACAAAATTAAACTTTAAACTAAGACCACAAAGCTAATTCTATTTGCATTTATAAACCTCTGTAAATAAAATAACTGATTAGCGTTCTATTCTGAATTTGAAAAGCGATATAATTTGTATTTTTGGACAAAAGTTTCAAAATGTCGATTGAGGTTAATGCTATTTCTAAAGTATATCAAAAGCAATTTGCTCTAGAAGATATAAATTTTAAAATATCTAAAGGGGAAGTAGTAGGTTTACTTGGACCTAATGGCGCTGGTAAATCAACGTTGATGAAGATTTTGACTGGGTTTATTTCTCCCACAAGTGGTGATGCTGTCATCAATAATTTAAAATTATCTGAAGCCAAGACCAACATCCAAAAACAAATAGGTTACTTGCCAGAGCACAACCCCATTTATTTGGAAATGTACGTCAAAGAATATCTAAATTTTCATGCTAGGATTTTTAATGCTCCAAAGGAAAGGATAGATACGGTTATTGAACAGACTAAACTTACACCGGAAATAAACAAGCGTATTCATCAACTCTCCAAAGGTTACAGACAACGTGTTGGAATTGCTGCGGCCTTACTACATGACCCAGAACTTTTAATTTTAGATGAACCCTCCACAGGTTTAGACCCTAATCAACTTATAGAAATCAGAAATCTAATCAAATCTATTAGCCAACATAAAACTATATTACTTTCTACGCATATTATGCAGGAGGTAGAAGCAATTTGTGATCGAGTTATCATTATTAACAAAGGAAAAATAGTTTCAGATAAAAAACTTAAAGACCTTAACAATGATGATGAACAAGTTATTGAAGTAGAGTTTAATTACAGAATTGAAGAAGTAGCTCTAAAAGAGATAGGGAAGGTAAGGCATGTAAAAAATACGATTAGGTTTAAATATGAAATTACATTTGACACCAATATAGATAAGCGAGCTGACATCTTTGATTTTGCTTATGACAAAGGATTAAAAATTATTGAACTACATAAAAAAAATAAAAACTTAGAAAGCTTATTTATCGAGTTAACCAAAAAAGCTTAAGCGTTTTACGAGCCTTCATTTTAATACTTCATAAACTCCAATACCTTAAATGAAACGAAATTTTAAATCTTATCTGACTATAAGCCTAAAAGGATTAGGTATGGGAGCTGCAGATGTAGTACCAGGTGTTTCTGGCGGCACTATTGCTTTTATTACAGGCATTTACGAAGAGTTGGTCACAACCATTGCAAATGTTGACTTAAGCTTGATTAAAACTTGGAAAAGCAAAGGCTTTAAGACGATGTGGGAACAACTGAATGGTAATTTTATTTTATCTCTACTTTTAGGGATTGCTCTGAGTGTTTTTACATTAATGCGTTTAACCCATTTTCTACTTGAAACTTACCCGATAGTAGTTTGGTCATTTTTCTTTGGCTTAGTGCTGGCAAGCGTTTGGTATGTAGGTAAACAAATAAAGCAATGGAATTTTAAATTATTTGGTTTTGCTTGCCTAGGATTTATGATTGCTTTTGGAATTACCCTTTTAACTCCTTCTGAAGGTATTGACCATCCACTCTATTTTTTATTATGCGGAGCCATTGCCATTTGCGCTATGATTTTACCTGGTATTTCTGGTGCATTTATCCTAGTGCTTTTGGGGGCTTATAAGTCTGTTAGCCAGGCTGTTTCAGAACTCGACTTTCGAGTAATAAGTCTGGTAGCAATTGGAGCAATTATTGGCATTTTGAGCTTTTCTAGAATTTTGAAGTGGCTGTTTAATCACTATCAATTAATAACTTTAGCTATATTAACTGGATTTATTGCTGGATCTTTAAATAAAATATGGCCGTGGAAAAATGTTTTAAATTCAGAAATTGTAAAGGATAAGCTGGTTGTTTTAGAGGAAGTTTCTGTTTTACCACAAAATTTTAATGGTGAACCCCAACTACTTTTGGCAAGTTTAGCAGCAGTTTTAGGCTTTGCTCTTATATTGATTTTAGAAAAGATTGCAGAAAAAGAACCAATTGCCAATGCAAAGCACTAGAACCTTAAGCGACAAAGTTTTTCTTTTTCTAAAAGGCCTTGCTATGGGTGCTGCAAATAAAGTACCTGGAGTTTCTGGCGGTGTAGTTGCTTTTGTTGCTGGATTCTATGAAGAGTTTATCTATTCACTTCAAAAATTTAATTTAAAGTCCTTAAAGCTACTAGCAAATGCTAGATTTTCTAGCTTCTTTCAATACATCAATGCCAAATTTTTAGTCGTTCTCATTTCTGGTATGGTGTTTAGTTATTTCAGCGTTTCCAAATTATTAGATTTTTTAATCGCTCATTATGAGCTTTACGTTTGGGCTACGTTTTTTGGAATGATTATCGGTTCGATATATTACATTGCTAAGGATTTCAAATTCAAGCAAGTGAATACAATTTTGTGGATAAGTTTTGGAATCGTGGTTGGGCTTAGCATAAGTTTCTTAAAGCCCGCCACAGAAAATGATCACTTGCTTTTTGTGTTTTTCTGTGGAATCATAAGCGTATCAGGCATGACCCTTCCCGGTTTATCAGGTTCTTTTATTTTGATTCTTTTGGGCAACTACGTTTTACTTCTTGTAGATGCGGTCAATGCCTTGTACGACACCTTGGCGGAAGTTATTAAATTAGACTTTTCATTTAGAAGCAATCCTATAAGAATCAGACTTTTAGAAGTTTTAGGCTCCTTTACAGCAGGCTCATTGTTTGGATTAATTACTTTATCTCACCTTTTAAATTATGTCTTGAAGCATTACAAAAAAATTACATTTTCCATTATTATAGGGTTTATTACAGGAAGCTTAGGTGTGGTTTGGCCTTGGAAAGAAAGAATTTTCAAAGTAGATGCAACTGGAGCTTTCATCACAGATAGTAATGGTGATTTAATCTTAGATAATTACTTAAGGTATTGGCCAAGTTTAAATGAAGTAAATACTTGGATTGCTTTCCTTTTTATTATATTGGGAATTTTAATAGTTTTGAGCTTGGCTTGGTATGGCAAAGCCAAAAAATAACTCTGCATATGACAACTTACGGACTTTTAGGTAAAAATATTGATTATTCATTTTCAAAATCTTATTTCAATACCAAATTTCATAATGAAGCCATTAAGGCTAAATACATCAATTACGATATTGCTGAGATTAAAGAAGTCAAGCAAATTGTAAACAACTCTATTGATTTAGCTGGGCTTAACGTGACCATTCCTTATAAGGAAGCAGTGATTCCTTTTCTAGATGAAATTGACTCTCAGGCCGAACGCATTGGAGCTGTAAACACGATTAAGATTGAAAATAAAAAAATGATTGGCTACAATACTGATGTTTTTGGGTTTACAAAATCTATTTTCCCGCTTATTGCTCCCAATCATGAAGCAGCTTTAATTTTAGGCACTGGTGGTGCTGCTAAAGCAATACGGCATGCGTTGGTTTCCATGGGTTACCAAATCAATTTTGTGTCTAGAGATAAAGAAAAAGGAGATTTTACATATGACGAGCTGTCCGCTGAAGTTATGAAGAATCATCAACTCATCGTCAATTGCACGCCACTAGGTACTCATCCAGACGTCAATCAATTTCCACCTATCCCTTATGAATTTATTACCAATGAACACTTGCTTTATGATTTAATTTATAATCCATCTATTACAAGCTTTTTGGCTCAAGGACGAGAAAAAGGTGCTCAAGTGATTAACGGAGAACAGATGCTAATTAGCCAAGCAGAGAAAGCTTGGGAGATCTGGAATAGTTAAAAAATATACTTATCTTTTTTAAAAATGTAAAGATATCCAAGATTTGGATATCTGCTTAAACATAAATTATAAACCATATTGGCCATTAAAAATTTTTAACGGCCAATATGGTTTGTAAAGTAGCTTTACAATTAAATTTAGTTTAAACGCTCTTTGAAGTGGTTGATAATTCCCCCTTTAATTAAAACTTCAATTTGACGACTACTTAAACTATGTTTGGTTTTAATAGTTTTAGTATCCCCATTTGATTTATGAATTGCTACTTCAATGGTTTGATTTGATTGTACAGACTTTACAACGTCTTTTAATTCGATATCATCACCTTGTTCAATTAAATCATAATCAGATCCATTAATAAATTCTAAAGGTAAAATCCCGAAATTTACCAAATTTTGCCATGCAATTCTTGCGTAACTTTTAGCAATAACTGCAACTTGACCCAAGAATTTTGGAGCCAAAGCCGCATGTTCACGACTTGAACCTTGCGCATAATTTTCAGCAGCAACTACCACGTGACCTCCTCTAGATTCTTTTGCATCAATTGCTCTATCATAAAATGTTTCATCAATGACGGTAAATGAATATTTGCTGATTTCTGGAAGATTACTTCTATAGGGAAGAACTTCAGCTCCTGCTTTTAAAATTTCATCGGTAGAAATATTGTCCCCCATCTTCAGTAATACAGGAACTTTATAAGACTTCTGTAATTCAGGGATTTCTGGTAGTGTTTTAATATTCGGTCCTTTTTCTAGCTCAACTGACTCGTTATCCTCAATAGGTGAAACTAACATATCAGTATTGATAATTTCGTAAGTAGGATATTCAAATTTTGGGTAGGTCATTTTAAATTCTTTTTCCATATCCCGAGGATCTGTAATTTTTCCCATCAAAGCAGAGGCAGCAGCGGTTTCTGGACTACAAAGATGCACTTGATCATCTTTGGTTCCGCTTCTATCAGGGAAATTTCTAGGCATAGTTCGCAAGCTAATCGTTCCACTTGCGGGAGCCTGTCCCATGCCTATGCAGCCCATACAACCCGATTGATGAAATCGACCACCTGATTTTATCAAATTTGCAAAAGCTCGGTTATCTATCATGTTTTGGATAATTTGCCTAGAAGTTGGGTTGATGTCAAAACTCACTTCAGGACTTACGCTTTTATCTTTTACAATGGCACTTGCTATCCAGAAGTCACGCAATCCAGGATTTGCAGAAGAACCAATAACAACTTGGCTAATTTCTTTTCCTGCTACTTCTGAAACAGGAACTACATTGCCTGGACTGGTTGGTAAGGCGATGAGTGGAACTAATTCATCTAAAATGATTTCCTCATGAAAATCGTAGTCACAATCTTCATCTGCTACCAATTCCACCCAATCCTCTTCTCTCTCTTGAGATTTCAAGAAGCGTTTAGTCTCTTCATCACTAGGGAAGACAGATGTAGTGGCACCAAGCTCAGCGCCCATATTAGCAATAACGTGGCGATCCATGGCACTTAATTCTTGGAGGCCATCTCCATAATATTCAATAATTTTACCAACACCACCTTTAACATCGTGTCTTCTAAGCATTTCTAAGACTACATCTTTAGCACTAACCCAGTCGTGAAGTTTACCTGTAAGTTTAACGCCCATAACTTGAGGCATTTTAACATAATAAGGCTGTCCAGCAATGGCCGCAGCAACATCTAAACCGCCTGTTCCAATGGCTAACATCCCAAGTGATCCAGCTGCACAGGTATGCGAATCTGAACCCACTAAAGTTTTACCTGGTTTCCCAAATCGTTCCATGTGTACTGGATGACTAACCCCGTTTCCAGGTCTACTAAACCATAGACCAAAACGTTGGGCAGCTGATTTTAAAAATTTATGGTCATCAGCATTTTTAAAATCGGTTTGAAGTAAATTATGATCTACATACTGAACTGCTACTTCTGTTTTTGCCTTATCTAACCCCATAGCCTCTAGCTCGAGTTGTACTAAAGTTCCAGTTGCGTCTTGTAGCAAAGCTTGGTCTATTTTGATACCAATTTCTTCGCCAGGCTCCATTTTACCTTCTATTAAATGTGATTCTATTAATTTTTGAGTTACATTTTTTGCCATAACAATACTATTTTTCATAATCTAATCAATGAAACAATAGTCTGGTTATGGATTAACAAACTTTAATTTTAATCTAACACTTAATAGTTTGATTTTGATTTTAATTAAGGTTTCTCAAACATTTAGATTGAAAGTTTGATAGTAATTACAACATCTAGATAAGCGTAGTTAAAACTTGCAAATGAAAAAATCCACCAAAGAAGTAGTAAATCCCTACTTGAGAGTAAAAAACCTATCAGATTTTCTTAATCTGATTTTTTCTGTAGAAATAAAACGAGTTTTAAAATAGTTATAATTTATTAATAATAACGCTTGTATTTATATTTTGCCACAACTCCTAAGGCAACCCACAGAAAAAGTGCAATCAAAATAAATTGATAACTTATGATTTGATCCCCGCTTGCATAAGAATGTAATCCTGTCAAGTAAAAATTAACTCCAAAGTATGTCATCAAGATAGAGCCAAAAGCAATAACTGCAGCCCAATTAAACGCAAACAAACCACGTAAGCCAGGTACAAGTCGCATGTGGATAACAAAAGCATACACAAAAATGCTGATGAGTGCCCATGTTTCTTTAGGGTCCCAACCCCAATAGCGACCCCAGCTTTCGTTTGCCCATTGCCCACCAAGGAAGTTCCCTATGGTTAACATCACTAAACCTACGGTAAGTGCTAACTCATTGATGATGGTAAGTTCTTGTATATTGAGTTTCATCTTTTTGAAATTGGATTTGTTGGTTGCAATAATTAAAATTAAAGACACCAAACCGATGATAGCTCCCAAAGCAAAAGGACCGTAACTCCCCACAATAACAGCGACATGAATCATCAACCAGTAAGAATCCAGCACAGGTTGTAAATTGCCTATGCTTGGGTCAAGCCAATTCCAGTGAGCTACCATCAATATAATTGAAGTTACAAATGCGGTAGAACCCATAGTCAAATCGCTTTTTCGTCCAAAGGCCAGGCCAAAAAACATAGTAGCCCAAGCCACATAAATCATACTTTCGTAAGCATTACTCCAAGGAGCATGTCCTGAAATATACCAGCGTGCACCAAGTCCTATAGTATGGACGATAAAAAGCACAACCAGCAAAACCTTACTAATATTTATCGCATATGTATTGAGTTTATTTTCTTTGAAAATTCTCATGATTACAAATATAATCATGACTAAACTCACGTATAAATAAAGTTGAAACAGGAGGTTGAAAATATCAATTTTATTATACAAAACTTCAGCCTTAATCTTTCTCGCGTCTGGTAAAACTTCAGACCCATATTTTTTCTGAAATGATTTCAAGCTTAATAAGAGTTCACTAGATTGGTCATAATCTCCAGTTTGACGAGCCGTCCTCAAGGATTGCATGTAAAGAGGCAACACTTGTTTTGTGTAAAGGGTATCCACTCCAGCAAAATACTTCTCATCATCTAACTCAGTATAAGCTACCCATTTGTTATTGTCGTGATTAGGAACAGGGAATATTTTAAATTGGTTGCCTTGTAGGGTATTGTAAATTAAGTTCACCTTCTCGTCTGCCTCCATAAAATCTTTTTGAAATTGATTTGGAACTGCAGCTTGATACGCATCTTCAAGATAAGGACTTAGCTTGTACTCCGCTGTTCGGGCATCAAAAAAATCAGTAAGGGAAACATATTTTTTATTTTTCTCTACTCCCAATACATTATGAATACTATCATTTTTAGCTTTTATCGATATTAACGGGGCAGAATACCAAATTTGTGGATTTTCTATCATCGATAGCAGAACTTGATCGCTATTGAGGTCTTCGTATTTATTTTTTTTACCAAGTTTTCTCAGCAATTCAGATGAGTAAGTATTTATAGGCTTCATCCTACCTCCATAATCTTGAATGACCAATTCACCAAATTCTGCAGCGTGAGCCTCATCTACAGTGTTCGCTTGAATCATTTTGATCACCTTATCATAATCCACTGCTGGAATCATCTCGTGACTGTGATTGTCTTGGAGATTTTCCTCTACTTCTTGAGTTTGCTCTACCACATTACCACGTTCGGTTTGTGCAAGGCCACTTAAACTAAAGAAGACCATAAAGACAGCGGTTAATTTTGCTTTTTTCTGTTTCACCTTTTCAAGTTTTTTTCTCAACTCACCAAACCTGGAGCCTCTATCAAACATAATTGCCATAAGTCCTAAGTACAATAAAAAATAACCTATGTAAGTAATCCAAGTTCCCCACCAATCATTGTTGACGGATAAAACCGTACCACCTTCATCTGGATCAAAAGAAGATTGAAAAAATCGATATCCTCTATGGTCAAGTACGTGGTTCATATAAATATCATAGGGATAAGAATTACCTCCATCTACAACTTCTACCTTGCTCATAAAAGATTCGTAACTAGGCTGCCTTCTATCTTCTGTTCCTGGATGTTTTTTAGCAATGAATTCATTCAATTTTAAAGCAAAGGGCAACTCTATGTCTTTGCTACCATAACTTAAATAAATATCAAAGTCTCCTACGTTTATTTTTTTCATATCCATTTGAAAGCCTTTCCCGCCAAGTAGACCAAGAGTTCTAGATTCTCCTCCTGCCGAAATTTCAACAAAAATTCCATCTGGATCACCATTATTGACCTGTTTTTTTTGGACTAAGTCGTACCTTCCTTTTATGGCTGGCTCTGGAATTACAAATTGCATATTCCCGATATTGTAAAGGGAACGCATTTGCAAATCTTGAGTTTCACTTTCTAGTAATTGTCCTCGCTCTTGGTCTGCCATCCGCATCCAGTCGCCCTCAAATGGTGAATTAATGGTAAAACCAACTTCATTATTACCAACTATATTGATGGCACCATCCGTTTGCTTATTGAAAGCAAACAAGACGTTATGAATATTCGCAACTTCACCTGCTTTTAAAAAATGGTCATGTCGATTACCATCTCCAGACTCAACAATTTTTAAGAAGTAGTCTCCATTTTCATCTTCAACAACTCCTTCTTCTGCACCTTTGATAAATTCTAGAAATCTAAAGGTTACTGGATTTCCATTATAATTGGTAGAAATACTTTTACCAGCAGTAATCTTAGGACCTAAATCTACTCTAAAATCCTGTTTTTTCCGCAAAGGCTCACCATCTATTTCTCCATCTATAAACGTAGATAAGTATGTTTTTTCAGACAGCATTGTACTTTCTACAGCACCTTCTCTAATGGGCATAATTCCTTCTTCACCAATATACCGAGTCACCCAGGCACCTACTAAAATTAATATAAAGGACAAGTGCAGTATAAGAGTGGTCCATTTTTTCTTTCTCAGGAGCTTATATCTGAAAATATTTCCAATGAAATTTATAACAAAAAATACCATTATAACCTCAAACCACCAGGCATCATAAATCCATTCTCGTGCAGTAACGGTTGAATATGAATTTTCAACAAAAGTACCCACTGCCATTGCCAATGCATAGATGATAAAAAGGACAGCCATTAGCCTGGTTGAAAATAATATATCTTTAATCTTTTTCTCTAACATGATGTAATAAATATGCTTGCAAATATACAGATTAAAGCAAGATTGGTAAAGCTTTACAGTAATTACGAACGTTGAAGTTGTGTTAATTAAACAACTTTTTAGAAGTGCTTATTTTGAATTTAAGTGTTTCTAGTAAGCAAAATTTCACCCAACCCATCAATTTTTTTCAAGGACCTTTGATAATCTCAGCTTTAATAAAAAGGAAACTTTATATTTGTTTTTCATTTATAAGCCATTTATGTTTTCGATTGTTATTTTAGGAACTGGGAATGTAGCAACACATATGTTCAAGGCGTTTCAAAATTCAAAAGCTACTCGTGTTATCCAAGTCTACAATCACAGACCTGAGTCGCTTAAAGCATTTGAAAATCTTGTAGATACCACTAGTTCAATTTCAGGTTTAAAAGCAGCAGATCTTTATTTATTATGCTTAAAAGATGATGTTATTGAAAAGATTTCAGAACAAATTCAATCTTTTGAAGCTATAGTAGCCCACACGTCTGGCAGTCAAACTGTTTTAAGCAAACCCAATTCTGCTGTATTTTATCCGCTGCAAACCTTTTCAAAAAATTCACCGCTGGATTACTCCAAAATTCCTATTTGCCTAGAAGCAAATTCAGAAGAAAATATTTCCATTTTGAAAACCATTGCTAGCAGTATTTCTAACCAAGTTTTTGAAATAGACTCTACTCAACGTCAAACTTTGCATCTTGCTGCTGTTTTTGTGTGTAATTTCACGAACCACCTTTATAAAATCGGGGAAGATATTTGCCAAAAAGACCAAATGCCTTTTGATATTTTGAAGGCCCTTATTCAAGAGACTTCAGAAAAAGTTAATAGAGAATCCCCATCTCAAATACAAACTGGACCTGCCATAAGAAAAGACAGCAGTACCATAAAACGGCATTTAAAACAACTTAAAGATAAAAGACATAAAGACATCTATCAACTCCTTACTCAATCCATAATAGAATCTCATGATTAATTACAAACAATTGCTCAACCAAATCACAACCTTTGCTTTTGATGTAGATGGTGTTTTTACCAACGGATCTCTACAAATCACTTCTTCTGGTGAATTACTTAGAACCATGAATGTAAAAGATGGATTTGTAGTCAAAGAAGCCTTGAAAGCGGGTTATGAGATCATTGTAATTTCTGGAGGTACCAATGAAATGGTTAAGAAACGACTTAGGGATTTAGGCATTACCAATATTCACTTAGGCATTACTGACAAAGTCGAGTGTTTAGAAGAGTTTTTTGACGTTTATAACATCAATCCTGAGCACGTTGCCTATATGGGGGATGATATTCCAGATATTTATCCTATGAAAAAAGTCGGCCTTGCTACTTGCCCCCAAGATGCTGTTCCAGAAGTTAAAGCTGTTTCTGCCTATATTTCTCATAAAACAGGCGGCAATGGTTGCGTGAGAGACTTGATTGAACAGGTAATGAAAACCCAAGGCAAATGGAAGTATTAGCTGTTTAGCTCCGCTATGTTTCGTGCTTTACTGCTCATCAAGCCAAGAAGTTTACTTGTTATAATTGTTACAGCGGCTTGTATTCGATTTGGCTTCATTCCAGGATTTGGCATTTCCACCAACACACCACTTCTACCCTATGCGATTTTAGTTTTATGTATACTCTGCATAGCTTCGGGAGCTTATGTGATGAATAGCTTTTTGGATTCAAAAACGGATAGCATCAATCATCCTAATCGACTTATCATTAGTAGGTCTTTAAGTCAAAAACAAATTGTAATCACATACCTCAGCCTAACGCTTCTAGGCTTAGGTGTATTAATTTATCTTTTTTTAAGTAAGACAACAGCAAACCCTAATTTCGTGTTTTGGTCGATTTTAAGTTCTACGTTCATTTTAACTATACATTCTTTTAAGCTTAAACAAATAGCCTTGATAGGCAATATAACCCTTAGTCTATTAGTAGGATACTGTGTTTACTTACTAGGAATAAGTTTAATTGAGCCAACAAGCTATCCCGTGGTTCACTTTTTGCTTATTATTTACGCAATTTTAGCCTTTCTGTTGGAACTAAGTAGAAGTCTTCTTAAAGATATTTTAAATATTAGAGGAGATCATTTTAGCAACATTGACACACTCCCTATTTTGTTAGGAAAAAAAAGAACCAATTACATAATATTTGCAATACTTACGCTTATAATATTGATAGTCATGACGGTAATGCTCACTTATTTTTTGAATTTAAATGTGTTGATTTTTTATGTATTTAGTTTTATCGTTCTTCCGTTAATCCTTATTTCTAAAAGAATATTGAGTGCAACTTCCAAAAACGATTACAAAAAAATCAATTTTCAATTATTCCTTATATTTATAGCTGGCTTAAGTTCCATGCTTATATTTCTAGTATTATGATTTTAGACCATTTAAAAGAAAAACGAATTATTTTAGGATCTGGCTCGCCAAGACGTCAGGATATCCTCAGATCCATTGGACTAAAATTTGACGTTGAAGTACGTCCAGTTGATGAAAGCTACAGTCCGGAGCTAAAGCACTACCAAATAAGCGACTACTTAGCGCAACTAAAAGCCAAAGCTTTTAAAGATTTGAAAACTGACGATATTTTAATAACCGGAGACACCATTGTTTGGCATCATAATCAAGCTTTGAATAAGCCCAAATATAAAGAAGAAGCTTTTCAAATGCTGAAATCTTTATCAAATTCTTCACATGAAGTCATATCATCGGTTTGCATAACAACTCACCACCAAACAGACACCTTTCACGATAGCACAGAAGTATGCTTTAAGCCACTTTCTGATCAAGAAATTTGGCATTACGTAAACACTTACTCACCTATGGATAAAGCCGGTGCTTATGGCATACAAGAATGGATTGGACAAATAGGGATATCTTACATAAAAGGCTCTTTTTATACAGTCATGGGCTTCCCTATTCACCTTGTTTACGAAAAGTTAATCAAAATTTAAACCGATGAAATTTATTCTGAATGTACTGTTAGCAATAAGTATACTTAGCTGTAAAACAGATGCTGAAGTTGAACCTTCACTTGAGAAAAGCAGCAAGTCTTTAGTCTTATCCGAAGATTTTAAGTCCTATTGGTATGACGGTACAGCAGAAGTAAATAGTTATGACTTAGAGTTTTATCGCTACGGCGAAAAACGCACAGGAAAAGCAATGCTTATTTTTGTAACTGAAGATTTTCTTGAAGATGTCCAAGTAAAAAGCAATGCCAAAACTGAAAACAGCCAATCAGTTATGAAATTGAATTCAACTAAAACATTTACAACTGGCATTTACCCCTACAGCATTATGCAAAGTGCTTTTTTTCCATTAGAAAACAACACACATGTCACTAAAATAACCACTAGCATCCAAGAATGGTGTGGACAAGTTTACACCCAACTCAACAATAGATCACAATTTGAAATCACCTCTCACTCCTATTTTGAAGGTGAAGGAGATTTCAAAACTCAACTCAAAAAAACTCTCACAGAAAATGACCTTTGGATTCGATTACGAATTGACCCAAAAGCCATTCCAACAGGCAACTTACTTATCCTTCCAGACTTTTCTTATTTACGGCTTCAACATAAAGAATTTGCCTCTCAAAAAGCTCAACTTTCTCAATCTGAAGATGAGTTTATTGAAACCTTGTTGAACTACAAAGAGTTGAATAGAAGCTTAAAAATCTATCAAGAAAAAAAGCCCCCATTTAGTATCCTGAAATGGGAAGAAATACAAGTTACAGGAAACGATACATTGATTTCTAAAGCTTCAAAACTAAAGACACTTAAAACCAAATATTGGCGCAAGAACTCAAACAAACATTTACATTTGCGTGATAGTTTAAGCTTGTGATTTATGATAGAAGAACTAATAAGTACTTATAAATACCAAAACATCTGGACAGTTATTGTGGTTTCAGGTTTACTTCTGCTAAAATTTGGATTAAAAGCCTCTGCAAACCGAATAGCCAAAAAGGACGAGTTAAGTTATGCCAGAACACGACTCATTTACAAGTACATCAATGTATTTGTGTCTTTTATTGCTGTATTTTCTCTCCTATTAGTTTGGGGAGTAGAAGTTCGAGAATTAGCTATCATCTTTTCATCCGTATTTGCGGTCATAGGAATTGCACTTTTTGCAGTCTGGTCTGTGCTTAGCAATGTGACTTCGGGTATTATCATGTTTTTTTCGTTCCCCTACAAAATAGGAGACAAAATCCTAATACACGATAAGGAAGTTCCTGTTACCGGCATAATTGAGGATATTAAAGCATTTCAACTACACCTTAGGACTGAGGATGATGAACTCATCACCTATCCCAATAATCTTATCCTACAAAAACCAGTTAGTTTACTGAAAAAAGATGCCCTTAAAGACAACTTAAAAGATAAAGACGAGCCTCTTTAGCGTTAAAAGCTTATAAAAATGTCTTAATAAAATACTTTGACTAGTATATTTGATTCAAAATAGTTTCAGATGATAAAGTCTTTTTTATTCGGGATAATCCTTTTGCTGTTCCTTCCTGCCAAGGCTCAAGAGCCGGAAAAACTAACTTCCAATGAAATCTATCAACAACTTAAGTCGCTTAATTTTTTAGGAAATGTTTTATATGTAGCGGCTCATCCAGATGATGAGAACACGAGTCTAATCACTTATTTCTCCAAACACATTCACGCAACAACCACCTATTTATCCCTTACTCGAGGGGATGGTGGCCAAAACCTCATCGGTTCTGAACTTAGTGAAGAGCTAGGTATCATTCGTACTCAGGAATTACTAAACGCAAGAAAAATAGATGGTGGACACCAGTTTTTTTCTAGGGCTATAGATTTTGGATTTTCTAAAACCCCAGAAGAAACGCTCTCAATTTGGGATAAAGAAAAAATTCTAGGAGATGTAGTTTGGGCTATACGTAAACACAGACCGGACCTTATCATAAACAGATTTGACCACAGAACCTCTGGAAACACACATGGCCATCACACAGCCTCTGCTATTTTGAGCGTAGAAGCTTTTGAAAAATCTGGAGATGAATCCCTGTTTACAGAACAATTAGAACACGTGAAAGCTTGGAGCCCAAAACGTGCTTTTCATAATACCTCATGGTGGTTTTTTGGAAGTGAAGAAGCCTTTGAAGCAGCAGATAAATCCAACTTTATCAAACTAGAAATCAACAAGTTTTACCCGCTCAAAGGCCTTTCTAACAATGAAATATCCGCACTGAGCAGGAGTGAACATAAATCACAAGGCTTTGGTAATACTGGATCTAGAGGCGAAAAAGTAGAGTACATTGAATTGATTAAGGGAGAACCCATAGACGGAAATAAGCCGTTTGCTGGAATAGACACCTCTTGGGATAGGATACCTGAAGGAAAAGCCATAGGTAAAGTCTTAAAAAAGGTAGAAAAAAACTTCGATTTTAATAAACCGTGGACAAGTGTTCCTGAATTATTGAAGGCGAAAGCTTTAATTGATAAAATTGAAGATGAGTTCTGGAGAGAACAAAAAAGCAAACAAATCCAGTCCATCATTATTGCCAGTCTAGGCCTGTTTGTAGAAGCTAAACATAGCAAGCCGTATGCCAATCCAGGCGACTTTCTAAACATTGATTTTGAAGTGATTAATAGAAGTCCGCAAAACATAAAATTAACCTCAATATCTCATTCTAAGCAAGCTTTAGACATAGCCTCTACGCAGCTAAATGAAAATCAAAATTATCAATTTTCTACAGAAATTCACCTGAAAGTTGAAATGGATAAGATAGGTGAAATAGAAAATTTCACAACTCCATATTGGTTGAAAGAAAGCCCAGAATTGGGGATTTATAAAGTAAATCAACAAGAATTAATAGGACAACCAGAGTCTCCAAAACCCATAGAATTTATTTTTGAATTTGAGATCAATGGACACACATTAAAACTAGTAAAGCCTCTTATTTACAAATACAATGATCCCGTGAAAGGGGAGGTTTACCAAAATTTTGAAATTCTTCCAGAAGCCTCTCTAAATCTAAAAGAATCGGTTTACGTTTTCAAAAATTCAGAAAACAAAAGCATAAGTGTGGATGTAAAAGCGTTTAAAAATGAACTTTCTGGAGAGCTGACATTGAACATCCCAGAAGGTTGGAAGGTTACGCCAGAAACTCATCAAGTTCATATCAAAAACAAAGGAGCTTCAGCAAAATACACCTTTGATGTCATGCCTACAACAGATGGTGAAGCTATACTTTATCCAGAGCTAAATCTAGGAAGTTACACCCAAGACAAGAAGGTATCTACCATCAATTATGAACACATAGGAATTCACAATCTTATTCAAAAGTCATCTGCCAAATTAGTTAATCTCGACATTGAAATAAGTGATAAAAAAATAGCATACATCCAAGGTGCAGGTTCCAGTGTTTCAAGTAATTTAAAAGATCTTGGATTCAAAATTCAAGAATTTTCTCCAGAACAAATCACAGAAGACCTATTAAAAAACTTTGATGTAGTACTGATGGGAATCCGTGCATATAATATATACGAAGAACTTGCTTTTAAACAAGATTTACTATTTGAATTTGTAGAAAATGGGGGAACAATGATTGTGCAATACAACACCAATAGAGGTTTAAAAACACCAAATGTTGCCCCATATCCGATGAAAATATCCAGAGACCGTGTAACCGAAGAAGATGCTGAAGTAAAATTTATAACCCCAAAACATAAAGTGCTTTATCATCCCAACAAAATTGAAGAAATCGATTTTAAAGGATGGGTGCAGGAGCGTGGCCTCTATTTTGCAGACGAGTGGTCTACAGAATTTTCTCCTGTCTTACTCATGAACGATAAAAATGAGCCTGTAAAAGCAGGAAGCCTTTTGATAAGTGAATATGGCGAAGGTCATTATATTTACACTGGCTTGAGTTTTTTTAGAGAACTACCAGCTGGCGTTTCTGGAGCTTATAAACTGCTTTCAAACTTAATCTCCATTGACTAATAAAATGACAAAAAAAACAAATACTTATCAGTGGAAATCCGCCTATACTTGGATATTAATTTGCAATGCCATTTATATTATTGGGTTCTACATATTCATGAGCTGGTTTCAATCTTAAACTCATATGGATAGCATAGACTTTATCATTTTGTTTGCCACATTAGCTTTTATTGTAATATATGGCAGCTTAAAATCCAGAAAAAACGCAAATGTAGATGACTTTATTAAAGGTGGCAACCAATCGCGCTGGTGGACTGTAGGTTTATCTGTTATGGCAACTCAAGCCAGTGCTATCACCTTCCTCTCTACACCAGGACAGGCATTTCACGACGGGATGGGCTTTGTACAGTTTTATTTTGGGCTACCCATTGCCATCATAATTATTTGCGTAGTTTTTTTACCTATCTATCATCGTTTAAACGTATTTACCGCCTATGAATACTTGGAGTCGCGTTTCGATTTGAAAACCAGAAGTTTAACGGCGGGACTCTTCCTTATACAACGCAGTTTAGCCGCAGGTATTACTATTTATGCCCCATCTATTATCCTTTCTGCTGTAATGGGATGGAACTTATTTTACCTTAACATCAGTATTGGTCTATTAGTGATTATTTACACAGTTACGGGAGGTACACAGGCAGTAAATGTGACTCAAAAACAACAAATGGGAGTTATCTTTTTAGGTTTAATAACTGCTTTTGTGCTTATCTTTTCCTATTTGCCAGATGACATTACATTCAATAAAGCTATGAAAATTGCTGGTGCAAATGATAAACTAAATGTGCTTGATTTTTCTTTTAGTTTTGATAACCGTTATACCTTCTGGAGTGGAATTATAGGCGGTAGTTTTTTGGCTCTATCTTACTTTGGGACAGACCAAAGTCAAGTACAGCGCTACCTGTCTGGTAAAAGCTTGAGAGAAAGCCAAATGGGATTAATTTTTAATGCTTTGCTAAAAATTCCTCTTCAATTTTTTATTTTACTGATAGGCGTTATGGTGTTTGTATTTTATCAATTTAACTACTCGCCTATTCATTTTAATCCAGCTGCTCAGGATGCTATTTCTTCATCAGAATATAAATCTGAGTTTGAAGACTTAAAAGTAAGATTAGTAAACCTACAGGATAAAAAAAAGGAGCTAGCCAATCAGTTTGCAGCTTCAAATTCCTCATCACAATACATAACATTGCAAGAAGAATTAAGTCAACTTAATTCCCGTGAATTAGAACTAAGAACTAAAGCAAAAGGTATTATTGAGCAAGTGGATAGTAAAATTGAAACCAACGATAAAGACTATGTATTTATTCATTTCATCATCAATAACCTTCCTAAAGGCCTTGTGGGCTTATTACTTGCAGTTATACTTTCTGCTGCCATGTCCTCTACAGCATCGGAGCTTAACGCCTTAGCCTCAACTACCACGATTGACTTATACAAAAGGAATAAAAAAGGGAAGGTAAATGATAAACATTACGTCAATTCTACAAAATTATTTACGTTTGGCTGGGGAGTTTTTGCTATCATCTTTGCGTGTACTGCAAGCCTTTTTGATAACCTTATACAACTGGTCAATATAATTGGGTCTATTTTTTACGGTAATGTTCTAGGAATATTTTTACTAGCATTTTTCATCAAATTTGTAAGAAGTCACGCCGTATTCACTGCTGCTTTAATTACACAAGTGATTGTAATCATTGGATATTTTCAAGACTGGATGCCATACCTTTGGCTGAACTTGTTCGGGTGTGGATTAGTCATCAGTATTGCTATACTTATCCAAACATTTTTAAAGGATTCAAGAGTGGAAGTATAATCCGGGCTCAGTCACATTCATACATAAAACCAAAAAACCGCTTCTATCAAAGCGGTTTTTTGGTTTTTAAAGAATAAGTTACCTCTTTTAATGGGATAATTGATTTTATTTAGCACCCCATTCTTTAAGAGAATCTTCATTCATTTTTACGTAATCTGCATTACCAGCTTTCTTAGCACCAGCAAGAGAAGCTTTTGCAGTTTCAATTGCTTTATCTTTTTTACCGTTAGCAGCGTAGATAAGTGACTGTTCTCTTAATGTCCAATAAGGTTTAGTAGAAGACATTTCCATTCCTTTTTCCATCCACTCTTCAGCTTTATCTAATTCTTTTCCAGCATTGAAAAAGTAGGATGCAGAACTAAAATAATCATTTGCAGAAGGGCCATTCATTAAGGCATTGATGTTTTCCATCACGAGTTCATCTGTAGGAAATTCAATAGGAATTTCAACTTTAGTGGTTTCCCAGAAAATTACTAAATGTGCTTTATCCATTTCTATATCATCAAAATCTATAGTAAACGTTTCTGTATGTTGGTTCATGGTTTCTACAGGAACATTTACCATAGCGGCAACTTCGTCTTCATTCCATGTGGAAGGAAGTCCCCAACTATCTGTCTTTTCATAAAAAAACACATCCCAACTTTCCTTTTTTGGAATGCTATAAATCGAATAACTTCCAGCTCCCAGGACTTGACCCGCTATTTCAACGTCATCAGAAAAGGTGATAATCGTATTCTCATTAGCTCCTGTTCTCCATCTTTTATCAAGAGGAACTAGGTTACCAAAGACTTGCCTCCCTTTAGCAGAAGGTCTTGAGTAGGCCACAGTAACATCTGATAGTCCAACGTTTTGACTAATCATAGCGTTTGGACTTGCCTGCGGGGTTTCTAATTGTGCATAAGTAGCCATAAAAGCAATACATGCTAATGCTGTAAAGATTGTTTTCATATTGAATTTAATTTAGTTCGTAATTAACTGCATAAAGATATAAACTTTAATAGTTAAAAAAATTTTAAGTTTTACAAAAAACTAAAGTTTCTAAATACATATTGAAATCCTTA
Organism: Psychroflexus sp.; assembly: GCA_003565575.1. Taxonomy (GTDB): domain Bacteria; phylum Bacteroidota; class Bacteroidia; order Flavobacteriales; family Flavobacteriaceae; genus Psychroflexus. The sequence goes on from PXBV01000137.1 coordinate 20,963, forward strand.
CCTTTGAAAAAAATATTTGATGAATCTTAATCTTATTCCAAAACTTAAACATACTCAAACTTCCAATTTTTTCTTACTGGCTGGCCCTTGTGCTATTGAAGGTGAAGAGATGGCCTTCAGAATTGCAGAACGTATTCTAAAGATAACCGATAAACTTGAAATTCCTTTTATCTTTAAAGGCTCTTTTAAAAAAGCCAACCGTAGCAGGATAGATAGCTTCACGGGAATAGGTGATGAAAAAGCGCTGAAGATTCTTGATAAAGTAGGTCAACATCTAGATATCCCTACGGTTACAGATATTCACCAAGAAACCGACGCTGCTTTAGCTGCTAATTATGTAGATGTACTTCAAATTCCAGCGTTTCTAGTCAGACAAACCGATTTGTTAGTAGCTGCTGCTAAGACAGATAAGGTCATTAATCTTAAAAAGGGACAATTTATGAGTCCTGAAAGCATGCAACATGCGGTACAAAAAGTAAAAGATTCTGGAAATGACAAAGTTTTGATTACAGACCGCGGTACTATGTTTGGTTATCAAGATTTGGTCGTTGACTTTAGAGGTCTACCTACTATGAAGCGTTACGCTTCTACTGTTTTGGATGTAACGCATTCTTTACAACAGCCCAACCAGTCCTCTGGTGTGACTGGCGGCAGACCAGAAATGATAGAAACCATAGCGAGAGCAGGTATTGTAAATCACGTGGATGGGTTATTTATAGAAACTCATTTTAAGCCCAGTGAAGCCAAAAGTGATGGGGCCAATATGCTCGATCTAGAGCTTCTAGAAGGTCTGCTTACACGACTTGTACAGATACGTAAAACCATAAATAGCTTTAGCTAGTTAAAAACACTTAAACCCTACTTAGGGACAGTTTTGAATGCTAGGATGTTGGGAAGTAGAAAGTTAGAAAGTGAAAAGTAGAAAGTTAGAAAGTTGAAAGTTCGAAAGTTCGAAAGTAGAAAGTAGAAAGTTCGGAAGTTAGAAAGTGAAAAGCAGAAAGTTAGAAAGTCGAAAGTTCGAAAGTAGAAAGTAGAAAGTAGAAAGTAGAAAGTGAACTTTACGAATCCCGCAAACACGGGACAACCGCTTTGCTATTGCTTTACGAACTTTCAAACTTTATAAACTTTTAAACTTTACGAACTTTCAAACTTTATGAACTTTACGAATCCCGCAAACACGGGACAACCGCTTTGCTATTGCTTTACGAACTTTCAAACTTTATGAACTTTACGAATCC
>PXBV01000120.1 GCA_003565575.1 Psychroflexus sp.
AGTAATTTTTGTTTTTCGTTTGGATATTATACAAATCCTTGTCGGCTAAAGCGGTTTTAATTTCTTGGTTATTGGGGAATTTTCCGCTTCCTCTTTTCTTATAGAGTGCTAGAACTAAAGATTCGTAATAATCTTCTGTGTCTATTTCGGCATATAAGGACATAAACACCTTATTGAGTGCATTGGTAGGCAAACCAACAATAAACCTTCGCCAAGTGTAGGATTGAACTAGTTTCAACACATTTACTAAAGTTGTATTGTCAATAATACCATTGTCGGCATCTTCAAAAACTTGCAATAAAAACGGATAAGCAACATTTATTTCTAGGCGAGAAATGTATATCAGTTCTTTTTTGATGGCTTCATTTTTTACTGTACTCGGATTGACAAACTTCTTGTAATGAACAGAAAATGCCTTGATGTTTTCTAATTCTACGTGGTAATCTTCATCTTTCTCCTGGTAGCGATTTTTAAATTCTTGATATACCTTGCTTTTCTTTGGAATTTTCTTTGTTTTCAAAGTAAGATAATCTCTTATGTATTCAGAAACCAAGGATTTTTGTTTGGTGATATCACGAGCATTATTTTCAATGGGATTCCAGATTTCTTCAAAAATCTTTTGTTGTTGTTTGGGTTCTAAATCCATTAAAATATAATTTCTGATTAAATCAGATTGCGATAAGTCTAAACCAGTGGAATTTAAACTTTCAAAAATGCGTTGTGGATCATCTTTTCCTCGTTCCAAGGATATCTCAACAAAAATTAATTTTCTTAAACCGTTTAAAATTAGCGAGAAGTTGTCATCGTTGATTTCTTTTAGAAAAAAGTTGAAGTTTTCAATCACATTAGAATAGCCATCATAAGTGGCTTCGGTGAGGTGCATAATGGCTTTGAACGCCAATGAATTACTATCGGTTTGTTTCAATTTTAATTTACTGGATTCTTGCTGAACATATTGATTGGTCAAATACAAATTATAGAGCATCTCAGTCTCGTTTCTGCTGTTTTCTTTAGCAAAGCGATACAATGCGACATATAAGATGTTGAGCGTTGTCAATCGTTGTTGTCCGTCTATAATTACGAGTTCTTTTACTTCCTTAGTGCTGTAAGCACCTTCATGAATAAACACAATACTTCCAATAAAGTGAGAAATGCGTTCTTCCTGACTTACTTCTAAAATATCACGTAAAAGTTTTCTACATTCCGTAACCGTCCAATCGTAATTACGCTGATACACAGGGATTATAAATTGTACATTCTGTGCTTTTAAGAAGTCGTTGATGGGGAGTTGGGTTGCGATCATGTGGTTTTGGTTTTTTGAAAGCTAATTCTATTAAATAGCAAAAATCTGTATATCAGTGTTTTGTTTGTTTTTTCCGAATTCTAATTAAGTATGAAAACTATTTATTGGAATATTTTAAATGTCTAAATTTTTAATTATTCTTATTGCTTCCTCATGTTCCAATCCCTTAGAAAGTTTATTGATATAAGCGTTTTTTATATCTCTTAAAACCTGATTTACATAGTACTGCTTGCTTTCATCATTTACTTCTTCTATTTCTTTTTTGAGGTTTATAAACAACGTATTAAGTTCATCAAATAAACCTTTATTTTTCACCAAATTAGCCAAATACGTAGATATAAAACGATTTAAATAAGCGAGTGTAAAGTCATCCTCATCTCTAGGTTTGTAAATTTCATGAAATAATTCTACTAAACTTTGAGTCCCTGAGGACGGTAAGCAATCGTAATTTGAAAAGTTGACCATTGAATTTTTAAAAATAATATTTAGCCTATTAGGAAGATCTTCAACAATAAAATCAATTATTTCAGTACGGTTGTAGTGAAACAAAATATTCGAAGCGTTTTCTAAGAATAGTTTTTCCTTTAGATTTTCACTTTTGCAAAGTGACAAATAATTTAAAGCTGTATTAATTTGCAACTGTTCATCTTTTTCACTTTTTAGTAAAATATTTATAGAAGCCCAACATGAACGACTTTCAACCCCCTTCGTTGTTATTAATTCCTTTAAAATTGAAATTCCTTGCTTTTCTACGTAAGCATCTAATAGCTTATCATGATTGTATATCTCATCTATTTCAAGAAAGTAAGACCTGATATCTATGAAGCTCTCAACATAGTTGTGTTTTAGAGCAAATAATATGTGAACCTCCTTAATTTGAAAAAGTAGTTTATTTTTAAGGTTCGAGCATATTTTAGTTCTTAACTTTACTTTATCATCAACTAAGTTCGTAATTTTCTCAAAATCTGAAAGTTGAAGGCTGTAGGATTTATATCCAAAAAAACTGATTGTTTTTAAGATAAAGTCATCAGGAACTTTAATGTTTAATTCATTTTTAAACATGATTTCATGAATGTTTTGAACACTAGTAAAAGTTAAATAGCAACTGTATGAATGTCTTCCATTCTCATTAAATATTATCATTTTGTTGAAGTCTGCATTTTGAATAAATTGGTCTATGACGAGTTGTAGTTTCTTGCTGACTCCTGAGAAATCTAAAGTTTGCTTGTTGCTGTCATTTAATAGGTTTGAGATAAAATTAAAGACAAAGTGAGAGTGATATTTCCAATTAGTTAGTTTTTCTATGCAGAAATCCTTAGTCATTTCTTCTTTATCTTCGAATCTAGCTAAATCTAGCAAAAACAAGTATTCAGGGGCATTATAGCCAAACTTCATGTAAAGTGGATTATACTCGTCAAGTTTATCATAATATTTATTTACAGAAAATAGTGGCTGATTTGATTCAAAATATTCTTGTATTTTATTCGAAAGATAATCGACATCAAAAATGTTTTCCAAATCTTGTTGAGATTTTTTGAAATACTCGTCTTTAATCGTAGTGTAAGATGGTTTATCACTTACTGATTCCTTTAACTTATAACCCTTTTGAGTGATTAAATTTTCAACTTTGACAGCCTCATTATTTTTCCCATAAGAATTAATAACATTCCTGAAATATTCAAGCTCAGGCTTAATACTTATAAAGTCATCAATTTTTTCTTCCAAAACGATGTGACATCTACTATCTAAAACGTAAAGTCTTGCACATACGTGATATAGCTTTTTAAAATTAGTAGGATTGAAAAGCATTTGAAACAATTCATACTCGAGACTCAGGTTTTTTAATAATATGAATGCTATATCTCTTGTTCTATAATCTTGTTTTTTCTCTGTAAATAACTCTGTAAAAAAACTAATGATTAATTTCCTACCATCCTCTGTTGAATTAATCTGTTTAAATTTATTTGAATACCTTTTAAAAAAAGCATCATCATAATTATATTCAATGAATTTACTGTGTATGAGTTTTTTTAAGTATTTAAGGTAAATTTGATTACTATCAACGCCTTCAATTATTTGCTCAAATGTCCAACGATTACCTCTGGAGACCTTATCGTCATTTTTACGTTTTACTTCATTAAAAACAAACTCGAATTCTCTATCTAAAAATTCTTTATAGGATTCAACGTTTTTTATATCAGCATGAATCAATTTCAAAATTCCATTTGTAATAGCAGAATGGTCATCGCCTTCAAATTTATTAATTATATGAATTATTAATTCGTTATATGTTTTGTAAAGCTTCCAACTAAGAAACAATCTTAGTATGCTAGAATTAATATTAATATATCCATCGTGCTTGTTTGGGCTTAATAGACCCAATAATCTTTCCTTTGTGTTACTATCTTTTCTTGATTTGAAGTGAGCTAATACCTCTATGGCAGATGTACGGATTCTAAAATTATGAGTTTTTTCTTCTGCAATACCTAATAAATATTCAAAATTAACATCAGAATCAGCAAATCTAGCTATCCTATCAAGGGGCACGCTCGAAGCTTGATTAAACCATATTGTAGTATCTATACAATTCTTTTGGAAATATGATTGAAATACCTTTTCTTTATAGCTAGCGACTCGATCTGTATCTGCATTGAATAGTAATTCTGGTTCATTTTCAGTAAGCCAAGTTATAAGTTTATCTTTCTTATCATCATTATCTAAAGTATCTAATAGTAAAGAAACTGTATTGAACATACTTGGCTTTACAGATGCAGTACCATTAACTTTTATTATTTCTACAATTTTGTAATAATCAAGCTTAACTAAAATTAGACTTGCCAAATATTCTTGGAGTTGTTTATGTTCGAAAAAGTATATGGAGTTTTCAGAGTATATTATTGCCAAGTTAATAAAAGCATTAGCCCTATTTTCATTACAATTTAAAATTTCATATATCTCTTCTTCGCTAATATTTAAAACCTTAGTTATTTCTAGTAAAAAAGCTATTATTTTAGAGTCTTTTTTTTGAGATAAATGAAAAAGGCTTTTCTTTTTAAGTTTTCGTTTATCCTTATCCAAAATCTTATTAAAATACATTTCCCATAAAAGTCTAGAATTGGATTCTAGTGTAGAATTCTCGTTATAATAATTTGCAACTAAATTCAATTTGTAAGGGTCTTTGAGGAACAAACTTTTTTCTGAAAATTGATTAAGTTCGTTTTCTTCAAAACTATTACCTGTTAGTTGTTGAAGTAGAAGTTTTGCTTGATTTAAATTTAATTCAAGTAGCTCATAAGTATCAAATCTTTCAAGCTCAGTTTTGTAATTCTCAACTACATTGGATCGACAACTAAGTATAAATCGATGAGATTTATTTACTAGATTATCTATGTGTGAATTAAACTTACTCAAAAAATCATCTTCATCTTTGATTTCATCCAAGCCATCAAGGATAAAAACTATATTTGCGTATTCATTTATCCGCTTTAAATCAAAAAATGATTCAATAGTATGAGTTGTCGTGAAATCACGAAGATTCCTATAAAAAGGAATTAAATCACAGCTATCATCATTCCATAAATCATTTGCTAATTTTTGAAGTTCAAAAGACTTTCCACTCCCTGGTAGGCCCTTCAATATAATGAATGCCTTATTGTCTGTAAGGATTATATTTTTTAGTGTTTTAGTCTTAAGTACAAACTCGTTATCACTTTCTAGCTTTATAAATCTCTCTATAGAAAGTTTTGCTTTTTCTAAATTTTGTATAAAATAGTCTGTATCAAATTTTGCATCTTTTTTATGTTTAAACACCTGTTTATAAGGCTCTAGGTGTTCTAATATTTTTTTGGTGTCTGTTTTAATTTCGTCTAAATCTTGACTTAATACACTTTTATTCTTTTCAAGTCTTTCTACGATTTGTTTAAAATAATTTTCATATTGTTTGTTGGTAAGATACCTAAAGGCATTCTGATATTTATTAGTTGAAATAGTTTGCTTAAAAATATTTAAATATTCTGCAAGTTCGCCATCTAAATTGTTGCCATCATTGAAAAGTTGATAATCATCTTGAACCAAACGTTTCAGCTCTAATATCTTTCTATCTTTTGCTCCCTGATTTTTAGACCACTTATTTAATGCTTCTTCATGTGCTTTCTTAATCTCTTCCATAGCACTTGGAGTTAGATACTGTAGATCTAACTTACCAATGATAAGCTTACCACCTTCATAAATAAAGTTTGCAGTTATTCCTAATAGTATAGATTCTAGCATAGAGTTTGATTTAATACATCATCAGCAGAAGCATCATTCTCCACCCCCACCAAACAACTCGCCATCAAGTCTTCAAG
>PXBV01000132.1 GCA_003565575.1 Psychroflexus sp.
CGTACTTTAGCCCCCCTGCATCTACATCTCTGGAGTCGTCACCAAACGAATTACGACCATCTCCAGAAGTTACCCCAACCGATGGTTCTACACCTACATTACCAACGGCATATTTAGCATCTATAAAAATTCCAAATTCTCGACCGGTATTGCTCAAGGAGGTGCTCAATAAGCCACGCTCTGTAAATTGAAACTTATCCTCATCAAAAGTCATTTCCTTATTATTGAAATTGACTCGTGTTTGCCCGACGGTAATCGTCAAGTTTTTGGAAGGATGATAGGCTACCCAAGCATCCAGTAAAGCATCGGTATCACTGAAATTGTTTTGAATAAAGAAACTCACCTTTTGCTTTAAAGCTTTCCCTGAAATATTGAAGTAGCTTCTTCTGGCATTGAATTCATTTTCACCGTCCATTCCACTCAGTTTTGAATAGGTGTAGGAAGGTTGAATAAATCCACCTATTTTAAATTGGTACTGTCCGTCTTCAAAACTGAAGTTTAAACCAGAGCCAAAATCAAAGCTTGCTTTATTGGTATTTATCGTGTTGTTATCTTGTTCGAAATCTGCTGAATCTTCGTTTATAATCAAGTCGTCTTGAGCGACCATATCCACAGCTATAAAAAAGAGTATATAAAGAAATATTTTTTTCATGACGGTCTTCTTTTAAAACGTTTTATTTTTTAAATACCGGTAATACGGTAGGTGATTATTTTGGTTGGTAGGAATTACATTATAACTCACAAAACTATTTGGCGCCTCAGGCTCTAGGGTTTCTACAGCTAAATTGGCCTTGCGTTGGCTCATGTCTACCACATAGCTGCCTTTAGGAAATAGCTTTTTTATGCTTGGCGTTTGGGTAGTGACATATTGTTGGTTAACCCCTTCGTATTTGTGAAGTGATTTTCTATACGTTTCAATTTGATAGGCTTCTACCTCCAATTCGAGGTCTTCCTTTAGTATTTTCACTTCCAGGCCTAAAATTTCCAGACGTCTTACTGCTTCTTTTTCTGAAGGCAATAAAATGTAAGCCGTTGGTCGCTTGCGGCTAAGCACTGGAATGGATTTTAAGGCATTTCGTAAAATAACTTCCTCTTGGATAAGTTCATTTTTCTCTAAATCAAGTAGTTCAATATTTTCTTTAGACACGCTTCTCTTAGACAAAACAACCGCATCGTGCTTAGATTTTGTCGCTTCTTCTATCACAGACTTGATCTCATTCTTATGCTCTACTGAAGATTCTAAATAGGATAAAGCAGTCCAAAACGTAGTCATAGTTCTGCGTTTAAAAGACGTTTTACCAACATCTAATCCTCGTACTTCTACTAAGGTAGAAATGGTATTTGCCAGCGCATAGGACGTAGCACTCGATCTGGAATTCACCGAACCTAAATTGAAGCAATCATAACCTTGACAATCTGATGTGGAAAAATAATCGAAGGTCTTTAAATTTTTTTCCTCTAAGAAAGATTTAGCGGGATTTACAAATTTTTCTTCGGTGTAGGTTCTGAGATTCTCAGGAACGTTCAAATTGCCAGAATACAGAAACATCACATCATTTGGGTTGGTAATGCCAAATTCAGCATAATGCACAAAAGCTCTTCTGAAGGCTCGATATTCATGAAAATCTAAAGCTACATCCGCTTCATAATCGCTAAACATTTGCTTTAAGAAGAGACTTTCTTTTACGTTGAGTTTGGTCTGGTCTCTATTTAAATCTAAACCATTTATCGCTCTCCTCAATTGGCGGTTATAGCCATCCACATTGGCCATGGGAACAATGGCAATTTCTAAATGATCTGAAAAACCAGCATAATCAGGATTGGCTAATAGCTCGTGAATTAAGTATAGAATTCCTTCTGTACTTGCGGGTTCATCTCCATGAATTCCTGCCTGTATCCAAACTTTTATTTTATTTTGATTTGAAGGCGTTTCAAAAAATTTCAACATTGGCACTTGCAGTCCTTTTTGGCTTTCTCCAATGTAAGTCAAATTGACTTTATCTTGATTTCCTTCAACTAATGGATTCAAAAAAGCCATCATATCGTCGTATGTCGTGAAGCCTTTCTTTTTATCGAAAGCTGGTGTTGGGATATTCACTTCTAGTTCTGGAAAGAATTTCTCAGTCACTTTTTTGGGCTGTGGATTCATCAACTGAGCCCAAGACATCGAAGTGCAACTCAAAATAAGTATCCATATCAAATTTTTCATCGTCTGCATATTAAAATCCTATTGTAAAAATTAATCTAGCTAACCACTCATTGCCATCTATAGGCTCTCCGTTGATATTATTGGAACCTTCATTCACATCTATATAGGTAATGGAAGCCTGAATTTTTGCTCCATAATTTTTGTCTAGGTACTTGCTCACTCCAAAGGTGTAATAGTTGGGTCTGTTGTAAAATGTTCCGTTATTTAAAAACGAATGCTCGTCTGCTCTTAGGTGCGTATAACGCGCATCTACGGAATATAGATTTTTGAAAATGTAACCAGCTTGGATGTTATAGCCTTCGCCTAATATCATTCTCCCTCTTACATAATTTTCGATATCTTGAACACCATTCACAAAAAAATCTGAAGTTATAGAGCCATTATTTCTTACCCGTTGAGAAATGTCATCATTCACATCAGCATATGATTTTACAAACTCACCTAGCATGGAAAACCCTCTATACTTGAAGAGGAAGTCAATACCAAACTTGGTATAATCGGGTAAGGCTTCATTGCCAAAATCATCCAAATAAATAATGTTACCGCTGGCACGACCTCTACGACTACTCATCCCATAATTTATGCTGTAATTCACCCCAACCACAAGTTTTGGAGTGAGTTCTCTTACAATGTCGGCTTGTCGAAATTGACCAAAGTAGGTAAACAGTCCGAAAGGTAAAAAGTCTAGTCTTCCTCCATACTTTAACCCTCCTCTATCTTTTTCAAATACATTATTTCCATCTCCATTTGTAATTACAAGAGAAGGTTTTAAATATGAGCCACCTCTCAATCTGTAAGATCCATCCACAAACAATCCAAATTCACGGATGGAACTGAAAGCAGAAGTTACTCTACTCCGTTCTACCAATTGAAGGGTTTCTGAAGGCATCCTCAACTCACGATTATCTGTAGAAGTAGATCGCTGACCAAAACTCAACCTTATATTTTTATTAGGCCGATAAGTAACAAATGCATCCAATAAAAAATTACCTACGCCGTCTTCCTGCTCTACACCAAGTTCTGGAGTTCCACTCAAGTCAACTCGAAGGCGGTATCCAAATTTGTTATTTTCAGATTCACCACTTACTGTAAACCTCAATCTTCGCATTCTAAACCGGTTATAAAGCTGGTCATCATCGGTACCAGTATATCGTTTGGATTCCATATAAGGCTGGGCAAAACCCGTTAGCCGCAAACTATGGCCGTTTTCTCCAGAAAATCTTAAGCCTTCTCCAAACCGGTATTGGTCCAAATATATTTGAGCTTCTGAAAACTGGGAGCCTGCCAAAAAACAAAAAAGGATTATGATTTTTATATACTTCATGAGCTTATATTAGTGTTCAAAATTTCCTTTTACAAGCACTGTCTTGTTTTCCATCATGAGTTGTCCTTTAGCAAAAACGTCTTTCAAATCGAAGTTTTCATCTAGACAACACAAGTCGGCGTCGTAGCCTACTTCTATTTTACCTTTAGCTTTTAAGCCTAAATTTTTAGCGGGGTTGGTGGTAATTAACTTTACTGCATCAGAAATATCTACATTTCCTTCATTGATTAAAGCTTTGGTTTGCTCATAATTGAGATGAATAGGTGCTTTGGTAAAGCCAATCAATTTTCCGTTTTCATCGGTTTTACCTAAACCTGCATTTCCATCGCTACTAAAGGTCATTTGCTCAATGGAAACACCTTTTTCTATGGCATATAAAACAGACTTGTAGGGGTCGGTGTATTTTGTACCGCCTGTGGTGATGTCAATCATTCCCCCGAGTTTAGCAAATTCTAAGGACTGGTCGAAAAGCGATTGGGTTCTTCCCACATGCGTAGGAGAAATATGCTCGATGGGGAATTCATATTTTTCTACCAATTCCATTAAAATATCCATTTGACTGATCAGTTTTCCTAAATGAATATGTAAAATGCCTTTTTTGCCAGCGATTTGCGCTCCAACACAAACTTCCTGAAGATGCCTGAGCAATTCGGTAGCCGTAGGATAAGATGAACGCGCATCCGCAATAGCCACTTTACAGCCTAAGACCATATCGATAAACACCATATCATCTTGAATGGAATCAGTAATGGTTAACGGGTTGATGTTAAAATAGCTGGTGTACATATAAGCGGTCATGCCTTCCATATTCAAGGCTTTTACTTTGGCGTATAAGCTTTTGATGCTTCTAGCCGTTCCATCGGTGCCTAGCAAACCTACAACGGTTGTGCTTCCGCAGGACATAAAATCCCCCAACATCAATTCTGGAGTCATCGAAGAAAAACCGTGCTTTCCTCCAGCGCCAATCACGTGGATGTGTTGGTCAATGAACCCAGAAGTGACTATTTTTCCTTTGGCATCCCAGATTTTACTGATAGTAGGATGGTTGTCAATCTCATCTTCGATAGCCAGTATTTTTCCGCCACCGAGGAGTATATCTTTTATTCCTAAAGCTTGAGGTGCGTATGTATTCGCGTTTTTTATTAATGTCAGCATATTAAATCGTATATAAAAAATGATATGAAAGCATAATTACTAAAGCCACACAAAGTGGAATAAGGTTGCGTTTTACAATTTGGAAGGTGTTGACTTTGGCAACTTCAGCAGTAGCGATTAGCACACCAGCAACCGGTGAAACCGTCCTTCCCATAGATGCAGAAAGTTGCATGGGCAAAATGATAGACGAACTTTTTACACCCAGCGTGCTTGCAATATCTGGCACCAAAGGACCAAATGAAAAGAAAGAAGCATTTCCGCTACCCATCAGCATAGAAGCCAGATAAATCATAATGGATAAGACAACGCCTATCCCAATAGCCTCAAAACCTAGACTTTGAGACAAACTCAAAAGGCCATCAATAAAGCCTAAAGCAATGAGTCCTTTTGAAAAAATATCGGCGGCGATGATTAATGTGACTACGGTTTTGAAAATATTCCCCATGCCATTCCAGAAAATTTTTAGCGACTCCATCACTGTTTTTATGTTTTGGTGTCTCACCAATTCAAAAATCAAGGCGATGCCTAAACTGATAAACATAGCTGTGGTGGTATCTAAAACAATAGGTGTTTCAAAGAAGTTGAATAAACCCGAAAACACAATCAGTAAAACAAGTGGTAATACGGGAATGATGGCGTAATATAAGGGTGCTGTTAGTTGGAGTTCATCCACTTTCACAGGTTCTATATCCTCCTTTTTTTCTTTTTTATCATAGTACCGATTTACGAAATAGTAGGTAATCATCATTGAAATACTCAACGGAACGACTAGTGGGATTTGATCTGAAACAAAGTACACAATGCTATCTTCATCGATGATACTTACAGCTCTAGCGGTGATGGCAGATGCAGGTCCAATACCAAAGGCGGTACAAGCCGTAATTACAGAAACCGCAGATAGTCTGCTAATCCCTAAATTGATAAGAATTGGAAAAACAGAAGCCATCAATA
>PXBV01000139.1 GCA_003565575.1 Psychroflexus sp.
ACAGGATTTCGCCATGATTTACGAGGGAACAAAATCAATATAAACCAAGCTGGAAGAATAATGGTATTGACTATTTGGAATACTAAAGTAGTTGACATGATTTGTTTAATAAATTTCTAATCAGAGTTAGTAAAAATATTTAACTAAAACTCAGTTTTATAAATAACACCAATAATAACTTGACTTCTTAACTATAAGTTAATACTTATTAAATTCATTTAAATTGGTTATGTTATCAAAATTAATTAATTTTGATTGTTAATTATTCTAACCTAACCTAACCTAACCTAACCTAACCTAACCTAACCTAACCTAACCTAACAATCTAATCGTCTCTAATTTATGAAAAAAATTTATATCCTATTATGCATTTCAAGTTTAATTTTCGGGAACCTTATAAATGCTCAATCTACTTTATATCAAGAAGATTTTGGCACTGCTACAGACTTTCCCACTGGATGGACAGCTGATCCAAATTGGTCTATTGCTACAACAGGTTCTAGTGATTATCCCGGGGCATCAGGAGGTTCTCAAGCTAGAACTAGCTCAGCAGCTGGTAACTTAATCTACCAAAGTGTAAACACTGAAAATTTTGAAAATATTTCTGTGGCTTGGGGAGCTAGACGAACTTCTACACAAGCTCCTGTTGTTTTTGAATGGTCTATAGATGGCACTACTTGGAATCCAGTAACGTTTACCGATGTAGCAGCAGATTCTGATTGGGCTCTTGTGAATAATGGGAATCTTATTCAATTACCAACTGGTGCTGAGCATCAACAAAATTTGAGTTTCAGATGGTCGGTATCATCAGGTGGAACTTACAGGATTGATGACTTTTTGGTGACAGGTGTATCATCTACAGGTATTCCACAATTACTAACTACTGAAAGTGAATTTGAAAATTTAAATTATATAGTTAATGAAGGGCCTTCTGATGTTGGAGAGTTTTTATTGTCTGGTTCAGATCTTGATGGCTCTACGGTATCACTTACGCTAGGAAATGGAGATGGCTCAGATTTTGAGATTTCTCAAAGTTCTACATCTGGATTTACAGATGAGTTTCTTGTAATCTTAGGTTATGGTGGATCAGCACTTCCAATTTATGTTCGCTTAAAAGAAGGGCTTGCACTTGGTGATTATTCTGAAGTCCTGGTCATAGAAGGAGGTGGAGCGCCAACCCTAACTATTGATCTATCAGGCCAAGTATTAACTAACCTAGTGTCATATGAATTTACTGGAGAAACTGTTGAAGCCACTCAATCAAATATGAACTTGAGCGCCTCCGATTTTGAATTAAGCGATGGAGGAAATGTTTTATTTGGTTCAACGGGTCCATCCGACTGGTCTGGCTCCGGTGTACCTTATGCACAAGGAAATACAGGTTGGGATGGAAATAATATTGCTGATGCTAAAAGTTTTGTTTTTTCTCTGGATGCTAGTCCCGATTATAAAATTGGTTTATCAAACATATCATTTGATTGGAGAGTTACGGGTGCTGGTCCTTCTGCAATCACTGTTGAAGTTAACGGTTCAGTAATATCCACCTTTGACGCTATAGATGATACAACTCTTTCTTTCTCTGAGTCCCTATCAGGTTTTGATGATCTTACTGAAGTTGAAGTGCGGATAAAAGGCTGGGATAATGGAAGTAGAACAACTACTGGTGGTGGTCAATTTAGAGTAAATGATGTGCGTCTTGACGGTAGGATTTTACTTAGTAAAACTTTTACATTTGCTGGTGGCGCGTGGTCCCCAGAGAATCCATCTGATCTTTCAACTATTTCAGATTTTGTAGAAGTTTTAGATGGAGATGCTACTATTTTAGGCGATTTAATAGCAAAAGAATTGACTATTTTTAGCAATTCAAGTCTAAGTTTATCAGCTAATTCGGTATTAAATGTCAGTGAACAATTAGATAATAATGGTACGCTTATATTTTCAAGCAATAGTGATGGCTCAGCACAATTTGATGAATTTACTGGAGTTTATTCTGGTACAGGAACAGTGCAAGTAGAGCGTTACTTGCCGTCTAAGCGAGCCTTTTGGCTACTTAGTTCACCCGTAGGGGGTCAGTCTATTGCCGATGCATGGCAACAAGACACCCATATTACAGGTGCTGGTGGCGCAACCAATGGATTTGACCTTACACAGTCCAACAATCCTTCTATGTTTACTTTTGATAATACATTAGCAGACCAAAGTGGACGTGCAGCATGGACTGCGGTAGACAATACATCAGAAGTAATTACGGCGGGTACGCCTTATAGACTTTTTGTAAGAGGAGATCGTGGCATTGACTTAGCAAATAACGCAGCGCCTGCCACTCCAACCACCTTAAAAGCTTCTGGTGCTATGCAGGTTGGAGATTTCTCACCTGTACTATCCAACGAACCAAACAACTTTAGCTTTGTGGGGAATCCTTACCAAGCTGTTGTTGATTTTTTTGATGTGAATACATCCAATCTTACTGGTTTTATTTACGTTTGGGATCCCTTTATTGCTGGAGAAAATGGTAATGGGGGTTATGTAACTGTAGATATAACAGGTCTTACTTCACCATCTCCTAGCAGTTCAAACGCTTCAGAATTCATAGAGCCAGGTCAAGCCTTTTTTGTACAGAACACTTCCGCTGGAAATGGGAGTATTACCTTTGAGGAAAAGGATAAGTTTACATTTAGTGGTTTACAGCCTCTGCCACCCATTTTGGAGCCAGAATCCAATACAAGTGAAGTATTTTACATCAACTCACGCTTATATAAAACCCAAGATTACCAAACTAGCTCACTAGAGGCCGATGCTATTGGTCTAAGGTTTAATGAAAATTATACAACCAAAGGCAGCGATGAAGATGCCAGTAAATTAGCGAATCCAGGAGAGAACTATGCAGTAGTGAATAATGGATTTAGAGCTATAGACAAACAAAATCTGCCAAAATCGGGTCATGAAGTACAACTTACAATTTTGAATTATCAGGCTAGCGATTATAGCTTAAGCTTTGATGTGGGTAACCCTATAGATGGTCTAGAGGTTTATTTAATAGATAGTTATTTAGGCACCACAACACGGTTAAATTCAGAGGTAGTTTATAGTTTTACAGTAGATACTAATATAGCAGAAAGTGTTGACGCTGAGAGATTCAAGCTTAAATTTGAACAGTCAACATTATCTAATGATGCCTTTGAAGTGGCAAACATAAGTCTGTACCCAAACCCTGTGCAAGGTGTTCTAAATATTGCTTTACCAGCAAATGTGGAATTGAATTCTGTAAAGCTTTACGATATGTTGGGGCAGAGAATCTTATCTAGCAAAGAAGACAAATTAGATCTATCTGGACTAAGTTCTGGAGTGTATTTTGTAGAATTAGAAACCGAAGCAGGATCATTCACAAAAAAAATAATTAAAGAGTAAAACTAAACATAAAAATAATCATTTCAATGAATAATTCAATCCGTTATACAATTCTATTAGTTTTATTATTAATCACATTTCATACCCAAGCACAAGGCTTGGATGATATTCTAGGTTTTGATGATACTGTAGATGATGTAGGAGTCACTACAGCGCCCATTCATTTTTTAATCCCTATAGCTATTGCTGTGGGAGTGGTGTTAGGGGTGAGGAAGTTGAAATAGATCAAATGTTTGATTTTATAATCCATAATTTTTATTTTGAGATCACCTCTATAATTTTATCTGTGCATTTCATGACGTATTTTATGTCATTCGTGACAAAGTGAATTTAGTTATTTGGATTTTATTAGTGTTTTTCGATAAATTCGTTAATGTTATCAACATTTATAGTTAGTTATGAAAAAATATCGAATTTCACGCTTTATTCTGTTTTTAAGATTTTTAACTAAAATCACTGTTTTTTTGATTTTACTTTTTATCATGAGTTGTTCTGGTGATGAGGTTACAACTATCCCTGAATAGCTAGAAGTAATCACACCAGAAAACCCAGAGGTAACGCTTCCAGAAACTTTTATAGAAGCTGGTGAAGTTATGAAATACCAAATCGTAAATTTACAGCTTCAAAATTTAATAGATGACTCTTATGAAGGTACAAAAAATGGCAACACTATTTCTATAATAAAGTTTGGTGAAAATTAAATTTCATTGCTAATTGATTAAAATTTTGATGTCGGGGAAAATATTCTTGACGTTCCAAGACTGGAACAAAAAAATCGTTTGAAGTCATGACTGCTATTTTAGAAAGTTCATTGAAAGTCACTTTAGAAGACTTAGCATTTAATTTTAACGCTTTTATAGAAGCCTTAGGGGATGAATTTACTACTGATCAACATAACTATGTGGTGAATTTGATTGAAAGCTATAATGCTACCATACAGCAGCTAAGTCCTGAAGAAAAAGAGATTGTTGCCTTGATTTACCAAGCCAATAAATCATTTTTTGATGAACTTTAACAAATTGATTATACAATACCACAAGAGAAATCAGCTAAAGAATTTAGTAATTTATCTAACAGACAACTAGCCTTGAATTGGGCTGTTGCTACTTTTGGTGCAGGTTCAGCAACTTGGGTAGCTGTAGCAAGTGTGAAAATGCCATTGGTAGCATTACCATTATGCTTGGCGGCTATTCTCATGTGGGAACTTTCTTATGATTTAGGAAAAGAAGCAGTTACAAGAACAAATATGATTTATAATCAATTTGAGTTTGATGGTTTTTTTTCAACTTCATTACAAAAAAATGGTTCAGCATTGGAGTTTGATACGGAGGTGGAAAGACAAATACGATTTAAAAGCCAAACTAGAAGCATTATGAGTTCTGATGCTTCAAGTCAAAACACAGTCATAAGTTCTCTTTTTGCTACGACAGTAGAGTTGAATACTATCATAGGAAGGATAAACGAAGTCATTACAGTAATTAACACTATTCCATTTACTAGCATTTCATTGATAGATGAATTTGGAATTCCGTCAGAACCACAATTAGTAAACCTTGAAATTACTCAAGATATATTTAACCTTATGTCATTTGATGTGGCAGGTAATAACCTGATTTTAAGCGATGTTAGCTTTGAAGGTGGGTTTTTGAAATTAACTCTAACCATTAGTGATGATAAAGGAGTAGATGAGTTTCTAGAGGCAAGCATAACTTATACTTTACAAGACGACACCAATAATTTGAATGGGAGTTTTCCCGTGAAAGTCTACAACATCCCAAGAGCACAAGAGATTGAGATTGTTTCTGGAAACCATCAAACTGGTGTTCAAGGAACTCAATTAAGTGAAGCTTTAATAGTTGTTGTGAAGGATAGAGAAGGGAATGTGGTTAGCGGTGAAAAAGTAAATTTCAAAATAAAAGAAGGCAATGGCTCCTTAAGTCAAGAATCAACCATTACAGATGCAAATGGAAACGCTCAAACCAAATGGACTTTGGGAGATAACACTGAGCTGCAAACTGTTGAGGCTATGTTGATTGATGATCAAGACAATGTTATTGATACGGTTTTCTTTTCTGCCACATCAACAGATGCATGTTTGGATAACGCTCCGCCCACATTAAAAAGTCTTAGTTATACGTGTAAAAAAAATATAAACGATCCACCAAATCAGATTACATCTTATCTCTATGTCGATTTTATCAATGAGAACGAAAATGATAATTTTGA
>PXBV01000256.1 GCA_003565575.1 Psychroflexus sp.
GAAGGCCAAATTCTTGGGCCAACCGTTAGACCTTGGTCTATAGCTTTTTTTAAACCAAAAGAAGGACCGCCCAAGTCTCTTAGGCTCGTGTAGCCGTTCATGAGTAAGTTTTTAGCATTCTTAGCCGCAGCAATGTTTACATAGCCAATGTCTGAGGTCAAGAGTGCCACTTGAGACAAACTTGCAAACATGGTGTGATAGTGCGCATCTATGAGGCCTGGCATAAGGTACTTTCCACTGCCATCAACTACAACGGTATTTTCTTTTAAATTAGTGATTGGTTTTTTTGATATTGCTTTTATGATGTGGTCTTCAATTAAAATATTGGTTTTGAATGTTTTATTATGTTTTCCATCAAAAACATTTATCTCTTTGATGAAGATACTCTCCTGTGCTGAAAGTTGGCTCAAAAAAACAAGGAGGAAAAGAAATAGGGTTGAGGTTTTCATAGCGATTAACTTTTTTTGGTATATAAATGTAATATTAATAAAAATAAATATACATTTTAAAAGCCTTTGTTTTATTCAGAAACAGAGTGACTCAATTCATTTCGGTATTGTGTAGGCGTTCTGCCTGTAAATGATTTAAATTTTTTGTTGAAATGACTAAAATTACTAAATCCACTCTCTAATGAAACATCTAAAATACTGAGCTGCTTTTCATGAAGGATTTTAGCAGCGTGGGTGAGTCTATACGAATTAACAAAATTGACAAAGGTTTTTCCTGTTATTTTTTTAAAATAACGGCAAAATGCAGGTTTGGTCATATTTACTTCAGCAGCCATTTCATCTAAACTAATGTGACGTTTAAATTCTTTTTGTACAAAGTTGAAAATATAATTGATACGCTTATGGTCTTCTAGTTTCGTTTCAAGAATAAAACCTTCAGCATTTAAGACAGAATATTCTTTAGTTTGCTCCATCATATGGAATACTTCCAAAAGCCCTATGAGTCTCTCTAGATGGCTGCAGTGTGAAAGGCTTTCTATTTTTTTACCAATTTTCCGTTTACTATCTCCATGAAACACAATGCCGTATTTTGCTTTTTCTAAAAGTTGTTTTACATTTTTCAATTCAGGCAGTTCAAAAAAGTGGCTTCCAAGAAAATCTGGCAACATCTGCACCAGAGTCTCTTGCTGGTGTGATTCTAGCGTGCCTGTAAACCCACAATGCGGCAAGTTGGACCCTATCAAAATTAGATTTCCATTTCGATAATATGAAGCATGACTCCCTACCAATCTTTTGCCTGATCCTTCATTTACATATACCAGCTCTATCTCTGGATGGTAATGCCAAAAAGTGTCGCTTTGATTCTGGAACTCAGAATTGAATTGTTTGTAAGTAAATGAATTCCCAAAGTTTGGCTCAAGTCGCTCAAGTGTAGGTTTTGTTTGTCTCATTTTTTACTGTTTAACCTTCAGATTTAATCGAAATTTATTTAAATAACGACTTATAAAGTGTGTTATATATGCAAATATAATCTTAAAAACAATAATTAAGGTTAATATAGAGCATTTTTATGTTTATTCAGAATTTAAAATAGCTCTGCCTTCCCCTGTATATTTGCCTTGAGAAATTGAAATTGTTAACTCTTTAAATACTTTACTTATGAAATTACTTACACACACTTTCGCCTTTTTTATGTTTTTGTTGACTGTTACATCACATGCTAATCGTCAATTTGATGTTGAGGTAAAATCAAATTCTTTGCTCAGCATAACTATCAATAACGTGTATGCTATCAACCAATTGCTATTACAAGATGAACAGGGGAATGTACTTTTTAAAGAAAGTGCCTTAGCTCAGCCTTTTAAAAAGCACCTTAGTTTTGAAAATCTGCCACTAGGGAACTACACCTTATTACTGGAAGATGACTACATGCTTTCTAGTAAAGTAATCACAAAACAGGCTGATGGTCTAAATATTGAGAATGCTGGAGTAGCTTTTAAGCCTAACTTTAAATTTTTAGAGACCGATTCCAAAAAAGTAGCTGTGGCTTTTACAAATCCTCTTAAAGCTAAAACTCAATTTAAAGTTTATGATAATAACGGTGAGTTAATTATTAATCTAGTAACTGATGAGGTTACTATCAATAAGGTGTTAAACTTTAAAGACGTACCTTCTGGAGATTATTCTGTTGCAATAAATAATAATGGAAGAAATTACTACAGAAATATTACCATAGACTAAAAAAGTAAATTTTCATCATTTTATTTTCTTAATAAAACCCCTTGCAAATTTATGTTGTAAGGGGCTTTATGCGTATAGAAATTTCCATTTTGTCCACTAAAAGAAGCTAGTTCATAGCTGATTTGTTTTTTTGATATATTTCAGCGTTTACAATTTTCATTACGATAAATATAATCTATTCAAATCCTTCTGCTTTTGTAATAGAAACGAGATTTTATTTATGGATGTCTTATAATAGTGAGTTGAGTATGTATAAATTGCATTAACACAACAAATAGGCATAATCCAACAAAAAAACCAATCACTTTATAGTCAAGCAATTGGGTTTTGTTTAGCTGAAATTTAGGGATTCACTTCATGCGTCCCTCATGCAGCATTTTGCAAATACTGATGTCTTAAAATTAAAAAACCACACAAGTAAACTTGGTGGTTTTTAATTTTAAGCCTATCGCTTTATTGCGGAGAAAGAGGGATTCGAACCCCCGGAGGTGTGACCCTCAACAGTTTTCAAGACTGCCGCATTCGACCACTCTGCCATTTCTCCAATCTTAGATTTTAACCCCCATAATAGTATCGAGGTTGTCATTTCTAAAAACGCTAAGAAATTAAATTTCTTTGGCGGTTGCAAAGATACAAAGCTTTTTGATTTATCAAAATTAATTTAAAATTGTTTTTTACATATTTATGATGACTGATTGGCATGCTAAGACGTTATAGATCAATTTTTCCTAAAAAGCCCCAATTAGTTAGTGGAAGGATGTGTAGTACTTGAATAAATTTTAAAAACACACTCTGTTTTTATTCAAAAAACAATAGAATCATGGGTTTTCCTGTTATTTTAGCAAAAAATAAAAACACATGAAAAATATACTTTTACCTCTGGTTTTAGCCTTAAGTTTAATTGCTTGTAAATCTCAAAAGAAAGATGTAACTGAAGTTGATCCAATACGGTTTTCGAAATCTATAAAATCTTCAGATTTAAGTGAATACTTATACATCATTAGTTCTGATGAATTTGAGGGAAGAGACACTGGGTCTAAAGGACAAAAAATGGCTGCTGAATATCTCAAGAATTATTACAAGAGTCTTAATATAGAAGGAGGGTCTAATGAAGAGAATCCTTATTTTCAAACTATCGATTCCTCTTATTTCAAAGGGAGATTTCCTTCTAGTGAAAATGTAATATCCATCATAAGAGGGAGCGAAATTCCAGAAGAATATCTTGTAATAACCGCTCATTACGACCATGTTGGAGTCAATGAGCAAGGCGAAATTTATAACGGTGCAGATGATGATGGTTCTGGTACAGTAGCTGTAATGGAAATTGCAGAAGCTTTCCAAAGAGCTGTAACCGAAGGCTACAGACCTAAACGTTCTGTCATATTTCTTCACGTTACAGCCGAAGAAAAAGGTCTTTTAGGTTCTAAATACTATTCCGAGCATCCAATTTATCCTCTTGAAAATACAGTGGCTAACTTGAATATTGATATGATAGGACGTGTAGATGAAGCTCATGAAGATAATCCAAATTACGTCTATTTAATTGGGAGCGATAAATTAAGCACAGAGTTGCATGAGATTTCTGAGGCTGCTAATTCAACCTATATCAATTTAGATTTGGATTATACATATAATGATGACAATGATCCCAACCGCTTTTATTATAGAAGTGATCATTACAATTTTGCCAAATTTGATATCCCCATTATATTTTATTTCAATGGTGTTCATGAAGATTATCATCAACCTACAGACACGCCAGATAAAATTGATTATGATCTTTTAGAAAAAAGAGCAAAACTCGTATTTTTCACAGCTTGGGAAATTGCAAACAGAGATGAAAGGCCTTTTGTAGATAAGCCTACATTGTAACTTTACAATCTTAAATTAAAGATAAATTCAAGGACTTCAACTTGATTAAATTCGTGGATTAATTCAATATTTCTTACATTTACAAAATCGTTAGGAGTGCCATAAGGCTGAGAACATATCCTAGAACCTGAACTGAGTAATTACAGCGTAGGGAAACGAAACTAAAATTGAGAAAACATCAATCAACCGTTTCGTGTATTCGCATGAAACGGTTTTTTTAATTTATAGCTATATGAAATCATTACAAGGAATTTATGCCATTACCGATGAAATTTTAACTCCAAAGCCCACCATCCTTCACCAAGTTGAACAAGCCTTAGACGGTGGTGCAAAGGTCATTCAGCTAAGAGACAAATCCTCTACAGATGAAGAACTGGAAAATCTAGCCAAATCTTTGCAAAAGCTTTGTGTAGAAAAAGACGCTACGTTTTTTATCAACGACAGAGTTCAACTGGCCAAAAAAATTGGAGCCGATGGAGTACATATTGGATTTACCGACCAAAGCGTCAAGGAAACTCGCGAAGAAGTAGGAGAGCAGATGCTCATCGGAGTCTCCTGCTATGGAGATATAGCTCGAGCCAAACAAGCCGTTGCCGATGGAGCGGATTATGTGGCCTTTGGTGCCTTTTACCCTTCCAAAACCAAACCTAAGGCTGCGGTAGTGGATTTAGAAGTAATCTCCCAAGCCAAAAAAGAACTTAATGTTCCCATTTGCGTGATTGGTGGAATTAATGAAGTGAACATTCATGAAGTTGCAGCCTGTCAACCTGATATGTACTCCCTAGTCAGTGATATTTTTGAAGCTGAACACATTCAAGAAAAAGTAGAACGCCTCACCCAAAAAATTTAACTTATGAAAATTGCATTAGAATGGTTTTTAAATCCCGACCACTTACCACTTATTATTGCCAAAGAAAAAGGCTTTCTGAAAAAACAAGGGATTGAAGAATTTGAAATTATTGTCCCCACAGAACACTACGACGGACTCGGAAATTTGATTGCTGGTGAAATAGAATTCGCTACCAATGAACCTTTGCATTTAATTGAACAATACCATCCCGAATTTCTTTCCTTAGGAACATTTTTCCAAACCAAAGGTGGAGTCATGATGAAGAAAGAAGCTTTTGAAGGTTTAAAAAAAGGCGAAAACATTAAATTGGTCACACCTGTATCTAATGATAAAACCAACACCATCGGATTTGAAATTATCCAAAGATATGCAGAAAAACAAGGTGTTAAAGTTAAAAAAGAACAAGTTGAATTTTGTGCTGAAGATTTTTATTTAATCAGACATCTTAAGGCTGGCTATGATGCCGCTTGGTTGTATTTCTACAATTTTGAAGGCATAGAGTCTCAATTTGAAAAGGATTTGGATTTGATTTTTATGGATTCCGATACTGCTGAATTTGCCAATTTCTGTGGTTTAGATTTATTCACTTCAAAGTCGTTTTACAATCAAAATCCTGCTAAAGTTGAAGCGGTGGTTGAAGCAGTAAAAGAAGCTATTGAGTTTATAAATCTAAATCCTTCCGAAGCTTTTGAAGCTTATTACAGCTACGCTAAAGAAGAAA
>PXBV01000319.1 GCA_003565575.1 Psychroflexus sp.
AATTACACATCTGAAAGTTTCTCCTATTTTCTGTTGATTCAGTTCCCAGGAAATCTGAGATTGAATCTCCATAATTTCGTTGGCACGTTGCATTTTAACCTCTTCAGGAACTTCATCTTCAAGATTGTAGGCATGGGTGTTTTCTTCGTGAGAATAGGTAAAACAACCTAATCGTTCAAAGCGCATTTCTGAAACCCAATCTTTCAATTCCTGAAAATCTTCTTCCGTTTCGCCAGGATAACCCACAATTAAGGTAGTTCTTATCGCCATATTTGGCACTTGCTTTCTAAATTTATGAAGTAAATCTGTCGTTTTCTTATGAGTAGTTCCTCTTCGCATAGATTTCAAAATATGATCAGAAATATGCTGAAGCGGAATATCGATATAATTACAGACTTTTGGCTCTTCTCTAATTACATCTAGCACATCAGTAGGAAAACCTGTTGGAAAGGCGTAATGCAAACGAATCCATTCGATGCCTTCCACTTTCACGAGTTCTTTAAGTAATTCAGCAAGATTTCGCTTTTTATATAAATCTAAGCCATAGTATGTTAAATCCTGAGCGATCAAAATCAATTCTTTCACGCCTTGCTTAGCCAAATTTTTAGCTTCAATAACTAGCTGTTCTATAGGCGTGGATTTGTGGCCGCCACGCATTAATGGGATGGCACAAAACGAGCAAGGTCTGTCACAACCTTCAGCAATTTTTAAGAAAGCATAGTTTTTTGGCGTGGTCGTTAAACGCTCACCTATCAATTCGTGCTTGTAGTCCGCTCCCAAAGCTTTTAGTAAAGCAGGAAGCTCAGTCGTTCCAAAATACTGATCTACGTTTGGAATTTCTTTTTGTAAATCTGGCTTGTAGCGCTCAGATAAGCAGCCTGTCACAAACACTTTTTCTACTTCGCCATTTTCTTTTCTTTGAACGTAGTCTAAAATCGTATTGACGGATTCTTCCTTAGCATTATCGATAAAACCGCAGGTGTTGATCACCACAACATCGCCTTCAGTTTCGTGAGCTACATCTTTGCCACTGGCTTTGAGTTGACCCATCAGTACTTCAGAATCGTAGATATTCTTGCTACAACCTAAAGTAACAACGTTGATTTTATTTTTCTTTATGGACTTTGTTCTCATGAATTTTTAAAAATTGAATTACAAAGATACAATCTCTAAATTTGATAAGAGGAGAAGATGACCTAAAGCTCAATTTAAAGGCTAAATAAGCATTTAAGCTTAAGAAACAAAATTATGAATCCAGACCGTTAAATCTTGCTCATAATACCTCATGGCAGATATAGCAACAATACTGCCAAGGGCATACACCCAATTGGTAGAATTGGTTTTCAGGAAATAATAACCCAACAAACCTAATAAAACAATGGGCAAAGCTACCAACAGATTGGCTGCCACCCAACCACCTTGAAAAATTGCTGAAATTTTCAGAAGAAGAAAAAAACCAGAATAGATCACAATGATTTTTGTGATAATCAATTTATTTTTATCAGATGAGAAGGGTTTGGGTCTTTCTTGTTCAGTCATGTATTATTTATTTGAAAAGAATGAATCTACAAACTCATACTTATTAAAAATTTGAAGGTCATTTACACCTTCTCCAACACCAATATATTTCACAGGAATTTTGAATTGATCACTTATGCCAATAACAACACCACCTTTGGCTGTCCCATCCAATTTAGTAATCGCCAGAGCTGTCACTTCTGTCGCTGCCGTAAATTGTTTAGCATGTTCAAAAGCATTTTGACCCGTAGAACCATCCAAGACTAAAAGTACCTCATCAGGAACATTAGGGATAACTTTTTGCATAACGCGCTTGATCTTGGTTAGCTCATTCATCAAATTCACTTTATTATGAAGTCGACCTGCAGTGTCTAAAATCACCACATCAGCATCTTGTTTGATGGCGCTTTGCACAGTATCAAAAGCGACAGATGCAGGGTCACTGCCCATTTTTTGTTTTACTATAGAAACTCCAACTCTATCTGCCCAAATCTGCAATTGATCTACTGCAGCAGCTCTAAACGTGTCTCCAGCGCCAAGTACTACTTTTTTACCTTTTAGTTTATATTGATTGGCAAGTTTCCCGATAGTTGTAGTTTTGCCAACCCCATTTACACCCACCACCATAATCACATAAGGCTTTTTACCTTCAGGGAGTTCTAAACTTTCAAGCTCACCGTGTTCAGACTCACTTAACAAGCCGGCGATTTCCTCTTTTAAGATGAGGTTGAGCTCATCTGTACCTAGATACTTATCCCTAGCGACTCGTTCTTCAATTCGGTCAATAATTTTAATAGTTGTGGCCACTCCAACATCACTTGAGACCAACACTTCTTCAAGGTCATCTAAAACACTTTCGTCTACCTTAGACTTACCAGCAACTGCTCTACTTAATTTACCAAAGAAGTCTGTTTTGGTTTTTTCAAGGCCTTCATCCAGCTTTTCTTTTTTCTCTTTAGAAAATATTTTTTTAAAAAAACTCATATTAAAATATGTATCAAAACTTGGGTTAAATCATAAGAAACTTCACAAAGATAGGCAAAAACACAAAAAGCCATCGCAAAAATTGCGATGGCTTAGTAGTTATAAAAAATGTCCTTTATTAATTACTTTTTAAAAAGTCGTTCACGTCTTCTGGAGACATAATCTTCTCAACAAACGTATAAGCACCAGACTTAGGTGATTTTACCATCTTGATAGCTTTTGTAAGTCTTTTTGTTCCTGTTTGTATTGTACCAACCGATTTCTTAGCCATAACTTATTTTATTTCTTTGTGAACAGTCATTTTTTTCATGATAGGGTTAAATTTTTTCAATTCCAACCTATCTGGAGTATTTCTCTTGTTCTTTGTAGTAACGTATCTTGATGTGCCTGGAAGACCAGAGTTTTTGTGCTCTGTACATTCCATTATTACTTGAACTCTATTGCCTTTTTTAGCCATAACTTAATGCTTTATAATGTCTTACTTTGTCAAGAATCCTTTTGCACGAGCCTCTTTAAGGACTGCATGAATTCCTTTTTTATTAATTGTTTTTAAGGCAGAAGTAGAAACCTTTAAGGTAATCCACTTATCCTCTTCAGGAATGTAAAATCTCTTTTTTACCAAGTTGACGCTAAATTTGCGTCTAGTTCTATTTAAGGCGTGGGAAACATTGTTTCCAGACATTGCTCTTTTTCCAGTAAGCTCACAAACTCTTGACATTATCTATACTTTTAGGTGTTATTAAAAACAGGATGCAAATTAACAACTTTTTTCTGAAATAGAAAAAAATAATTTAGGTGTTTTTTAATTTTTTAAAATCGCTTCATAAATCAGTTCAAAGGCTTTGTTTACTGCCTTTTGAGTTACTCTCTCACGGTGGTTGCCAAATTGATATTGGTTGACGTATGTGTCCTCAGGTGTGGCTATAGCGATAAATACCGTTCCAATTTCGGCATCACTATCGCCTTTGGTCGGGCCTGCATTTCCTGTGGTGGCAATAGCATAATCCGCTTTAAACATAGCTTTAGCTTGTACTGCCATAGCTTCTGTTATTTCTGAACTTACCACAGAATATTTTTCAATGAATTCATTAGGAATCCGCAACACATCGTTTTTAGCAGAAGTAGCATAACTTACTACTGAACCTTTGAAGTAGGCCGAAGCACCTGGAATTTCAGCAAATTTTGCTGAAAGCCTTCCTCCAGTACAGCTCTCAGCGGTGACTAGGGTTTTACCTTTAGCTTTAAACGCTTCAGCGATACGCTCTTCCAGCGTTTGTTCGTCTTCATAACCTTTGATGATGCCTCCTATAATTCGCTTTAAGCTTTCTATGGCGTCGTGAAGCGCATCTTTCAAGACTTGCTCGTTTTCTCCACGAGCGCTTAACCTCAACCTTACTCTGCCTAAACTTGGTAAATAAGCCAACTTGATGAAGCTGGGTAAATGATTTTCCCAATCTTCAATTCTATCGGCTATGGCGCTTTCTCCCAATCCATACGTCAGTACTGTTTTATGAATGATGTATGGTGTCTTAAAGCGATCTTGAAGCCGAGGCAGAGCCTCCTCTGTAAGAATAGATTTCATCTCGTAAGGTACGCCAGGCATAGAAATGTAAACCACTCCATTTTTTTCAAACCACATTCCCGGAGCTGTACCATGTTTATTTTCTAAAACAATGGCTTGAGAAGGCACCCATGCTTGAGAACGGTTGGCTTCTAAAATAGGTGTATTGACGTATTTTGCGAAAATATCTTCAACGTGATTTAATACCTTTTGATCGAGTACCAATTCATCATTAAAATACTCACAAAACGTATGTTTGGTAATATCGTCTTTTGTTGGCCCTAAGCCACCAGTAACAATTATTATGTTAGAACGCCTGGAGGCTTCCTCAAAGGCGTTAAGAATATGAGCCTTTTCATCTTCAATGGACGTGATTTGGTACACATCTACACCAATCGAGTTGAGCTGCTTGGCAATGTAGGCTGAGTTGGTATCTATAATCTGACCTATAAGAATCTCATCACCAATAGTTATAATTTCTGCTTGCATAATTTATTTCACCTGAATTGAAAAACAAGACGACTCTTCTATAAACCCCTCCAAAACATCTCCTTCTGCTACTCGCCCTACCCCATGAGGTGTTCCTGTAAAAATAATGTCACCTATCTTTAAGGTGAAATATTGCGATACATAAGCTACGAGCTCATCTATTTTCCAAAGCATTTCTGAAGTAGAGCCTGCCTGAACTATTTCTGAATTTTTTTCTAGTCTGAAAGGAATTTCATTGACGTTTTTAAATTCCGATTTTGGAAACCAATGTTCACCAATCACGGCAGCCCCGTCAAAGCCTTTTGCTTTTTCCCAAGGTAAGCCTTTATCTTTCAAATAGTTTTGAACATCTCTAGCTGTAAAATCGATTCCTAAACCAATCTCATCATAATACTTATGTGCAAATTTAGGCTGAATGTGCTTCCCGACTTTGTTGATTTTTACCAAAACCTCCACTTCGTAATGCACGTCTTCAGAAAATGATGGCATGATAAACGGATTGTTTTTCAGTAAAACTGAAGAATCTGGTTTGAGAAAAACGACAGCATGTTCTGGTTTTTCGCTGTGCAATTCAGATATATGCTTGGCGTAATTTCTACCGATGCAGATTAATTTCATAGGATTATTTATACGAATTGATTTTTTGTAAAATTACGATAGAAGGTTATAATACTTATTTTAGGTATGTTAAAATAATTAGACTAAAAAAAGCCTTCTGACAGGTTTTAAGCATAAATAATTTTCTAATCGCTTAATCATTAGAATAATAAGTAGGCGCAGGAAGCGGTGCACTCATAAGGTCGTAATTTGGAGTAATTCTCCTCAGTGCATCTTCTGAGGTGTATTTAAAAACTTCATAATCAAATTGATCATAATTTTTGAAAGCGTCTTTAGATATATGAAAAAAACCCTCTTTAATTACACGGTAGTTCATATTCATTTTCAAATTCGAAAAATCTGGATCAAATTTTCTCGATAGAAGGTTTGATGTATTTGATGTATTTATTGATAAGGATGAAAGAGTAGGTAAATTGATATTAACTATCGAATCTAACTTTCTTGTGTTTTGAGCAAAA
>PXBV01000169.1 GCA_003565575.1 Psychroflexus sp.
AAATTAACGCCCAAAATATAAAACCAACCTAGGTTTTTGGACACTAATTCTTGTGTAACACTAAAAAAATTAGAGGCTTTATCAACAAACAACAGCGTTAAGCCTATGGATAAGAAAATTAAAAACGAAGCGAGAAAGAAAACAGTTCTATTAAGCTTAAAGCCAAAGTTCGACTTGTTCATTCTATTATTTTTTCAAGTCATTATTCATATTGCCTTGTTTTTTAAAACAAATCAGGGCTGTTAAAAAAACAGCCCTGATATCGTTACAAATTAGCTCATAAAATGATCATTAATTTTAACTCTTAATTTTCTTACGTAGTCTTCATAAAGCCAATCTCTGTAATTCTTCGTATTGTTGATGATACAATTGGAGTAGCGCTTTATTCTATCTTTGATATCATCTTTCAACTCTCTAGCCAAAATTCTAGCATCAAAAACATCTTCAGAATTTTCCGCACACATTTTTGCATGTTGAGCAATTGATTCTTCAAGGACTAGCTTGGATTTCTCTCCGTTGTTTACAGTTTCATTATATCTTCTTCTTATATCAAAATCTATGTCTTTTGAATTTTTAAACATTTGCCTTATCTCATCAGGCATTTCGTATTTAAAATTGAGTTCAATTTCTTCATCAGACACCATATTGTCCAAGAAATAGTCAGGATTCTCAAAAATAAGTTGCCAGTCTACATCCGCGTCCCAAGGACCAAATCTTGCAATATTGTTACCAAGATCAATCACATTAAAGGTGTCTTTATTAGGTAGTTTTCTTGAGCCTCTACCTATCATTTGGAAATATAAGGTCAAGGACTTAGTTGCTCTGTTAAGAATAATATTTTCAACTGTGGGTTCATCAAAGCCTGTGGTTAAAATACTTACAGAAGTAAGTATGGCATCAGGTTTTTCTCTAAACCATTTTAAAATCGCTTTTCTTTCTTTTTTATTATGGGTGTTATCTAAGTGTTTGATTTCATAGCCAGCATCTTTAAAAGTTTGGTATACGTACCATGAGGTATTAATACCATTATTAAAGATAAGTGTTTTTTTACCTTTACATTTCTCTTCATAGGCTTGGATTAACTTTTCTTGCATATCCAAATTGGTGTATAAATCTTCTGAAGATTTTACAGTATAGTCACCAGTTATTCCTACTTGAAGAGTTCCTAAACCTACATCATAACTATACATTTTAGCTTCTGCTAAAAACCCTTTTTCTATAAGGGAAGAAATAGAATTACCAACAATAAGCTCCTCATAATTTCTATGCATGGGTAGTTTGATATTGGAACTCAAAGGTGTTGCAGTAACACCAAGGATAAACGCCTTATTCAAATATCCAAAAAGCTTAGTAAAAGAATTGTAATGTGCCTCATCAATTATAGCTAAGCCAATATTTTTCATATTGAGCTTTTCTTCATTCAGCCTATTATTTAAAGTTTCAACCATGGCTACAAAGCACATGTACTCATTATCATCTGATAATTCTTTAACTTTAGAATTTATAATTTTATTACGAACACCAAAACCTTCAAGCATATCAGAAGTTTGCCTGCACAGTTCAATTCTATGCGTAAGAACTATCACTTTTTTTCCTGTTTTTTCAATATAACGTCTTACAATCTCAGAAAAAACAACCGTTTTACCTCCGCCTGTAGGCAATTGATACAATAAATTGTAATTATCTGGACTATTATCAATCTTATCAAAGATTTTAATGAGATCTTTTTCTTGGTAATCGTAAAGGCTCTTTTCTGCAGTATGTTCAGACATAAATTCCTTAAAGTTGGTGTATGAAATAAAATTAATGGTTTGCAAAAATAAGCAGATAAAAGCGTTTATAGAAATTATTTAGGAATTTATAAATAAAATCTAAGCTTAAGCTGAAACCAATTTTAAGTTTATTTGAAAAATAGTAGAAACAATGACGTGTTTATAAAAACTAAAAATTATTTTTGTGGTACATCAAAAAATAAATTACTCTTGGAAAATAAAAAAGCATTAAAACTTATAGACTCCATTACAAAAAAATTAGAATCAAGTCAAGTCATAGCTGATGAAGTGGTGGAAATGATTAAAGAATTAAGACCTTATGCTGTAGAGGAAAAGCTTCCTGTTGTAGCTAAATCATTAAGGCTAGTTTACGAACACATTGATGAAAATGAGGTTTTTGTAATTCCGATACCACAAGATGAACCTCTCACAGACGATGAAATTGATGAAGAAGATCAAATGGAATCTACAGATATTATTACCGGGGCCGAAAGCTTGCTTTACCTTATTAATTTGATAAAAAAGTCTGAGAATCCAGCCAATAAAGCTGAAATAAGGGAATATAATCGTAAAATGGAAGCATTTGCTGAATAATAACAGGTATGGGAAGAGCATTTGAGTTTAGAAAAGCTAGAAAAATGAAACGCTGGTCAGCTATGGCCAAAACCTTTACAAGACTCGGCAAGGACATAGTCATGGCAGTAAAAGAAGGCGGACCAGATCCCGAAACCAATGCCAAATTAAGAGCGGTCATACAAAATGCAAAGGCTGCTAATATGCCAAAAGATAATGTTGAAAGAGCTATAAAACGCGCTTCTGACAAAAACCTTGGAGATTACAAAACTGTTTTATATGAAGGTTATGCTCCTCACGGCATAGCCATATTGGTTGAAACTGCTACAGATAATACCAATCGTACAGTAGCTAATATTAGATCTTATTTTAATAAATGTGACGGAAACCTGGGTACTTCTGGTTCAGTAGAATTTATGTTTGACCATACGTGTAATTTTAGAATTGCTTCTGAAGGAATAGATGTAGAAGAGTTGGAACTAGAAATGATTGACTTTGGAGCTGAAGAGGTGTTTGAAGATGAAGATGGAATTATGATATATGCGCCTTTTCAAAATTTTGGTGACATTCAAAAATATTTAGAAGAAAAATCTATTGAAATAGAATCCTCTGGGTTTGATAGAATTCCACAGGTAACAAAAACCTTAAGTGAAGATCAAAAGCAAGATGTAGAAAAACTTTTGGAAAAAATTGAAGAGGATGATGATGTACAGAACGTCTACCACACCATGAATGAATGAATGAATAAAATAATAAAGGCTAAACATTAAAATTTAGCCTTTATAAATTAGTAATTACATATTTTCAAATATTGATTTCATTAGCCTAGTCTTATCATTTAGGCTCTCCTCCATAGAAATCATAGTCTCTGTTCTGCTCACACCATCTATATCATCTATTAAAAATATAATATTTTTTGCGTGTTCTGTATTTCTAGCTCTTATTTTACAAAATAAATTAAATTTTCCAGTAGTAACGTGTGCTACAGTAATATTAGGAATCTCTTCGAGTCTATTGAGCACAAACTGAGTTTGAGAAGTTTTTTCCAGAAAAATTCCAACATAAGCTATAAACGTATAGCCTAATTTCTTGTAATTCAATGTAAGAGAGGAGCCAATTATAATACCATTCTCTTCCATTTTTTTCACACGAACATGAACGGTACCTGCAGAAATGTCAAGTTTTTTAGCTATATCTGTAAATGGTGTTCTTGTATTGTCTATCAGCATGTTTAAAATCTGATGATCTGTATCGTCCAATTTAAGTTTTAATTTCATAAAGTCAATTTCGTTACATTAAATAAAATTCAAAAATAATTAATATTTATGATTAAAAAAGAAAGATTCAACTAAATCTTTACTAATTATACAACAATAACCTTATCGTTGAGTAAAAACTCCTTTAAAACCTCCCCTTCTTTTAGTAATGTTGAAGGTTTTAACTGAAATAAGAGTTGATTAGCATTTACTTCCCTATGTCCATAATAACTAGATAAATCACCAATTTTTTCAATTATAGGTAAAAATTGAATTTGTTTATTTGTCAATACTTCAGTGTATTGTACAGCTAAATCTACTGGTTTATCTTCAGTTGTTGCCCCTCTAATAATCACATCATAAAAAAGCTTTTCATTTTCTGGTATTGAAAAATACTCCTGAGCAGGAGCCACAATATCATTATTGGCTACGGCAGTCAACATTTCAAGTAACGCAATACATATAAAGCGCCTAGTTTGTTCTCTCTCATAATCATGAGCAAAATGTCCAGCTTCAAATAACACGGTAGGTGTGCCTTTTTGCTGAAAGTAATCCCCGATACAATTAATGTTAAATGAATCATCGTACCTACCTACTTGATTAGGAATAAATTGCTGCAAAACCTTATTAGCTTTAGCAATTAAGCTCATAGAAACTTCCCTAGCTTGATTAATATCTCTTTGGGTATTGTATGCTGGAGATAAAAATGAAACCGTTGCTGGATGGTTTGAACGTCCTGCACTAAAAATAGTCCTCTGATCATGCATATTCAAACAAAATGAAGGTTGAAATTCATGGTAAACACGCTGTAAAACTTTACTCTCAGACTGTGTTTGCACTGTTGCATCTCTGTTTAAATCAACTCCATTAGAATTTACTCGAGTGTAAGCAATAGCACCATCAGGATTTAGGACTGGTATAATTAGTAACTTGCAATTTTTTAGAATTACATCAGCAACTACTTGATCATAGGAAAAGTAATTCAATACATCAAAAACTGCTTTAGTAGTGGTGGTTTCATTTCCATGCATTTGAGACCAAATCAAAATTTTGGTTGAACCTTTGCCAATTTCAAAGGAAAAAATAGATCTTCCTTCTTCAGAAACTCCCTCCTTTTTTGTTTTTATAATTTTAGAAAAACGATGAATTGCATTCAATAAACCTTCTTCAGAAAGATATCTGCCCGATAAGTTTACCTCTTTAAATGAATCGTATTCTTTTAAAATGCTATCGTAAAGTTGTATTGTTTGGCTCATGTTTACAAATGTATAAAAAAAGATTATTACAAATGTAAACGTGTTAATTTGAGATTGATTATACATTTGTAAACACAGTCACAGCTAAAAAGTTAACAACCTGATGTGCATTGTGGAGTTATTCCAATATTAGCCATATTATTTATTTATATTACTTATTATCAGTTATTTAATAATATTCACTTGAATTATCTGTTTAAGAATAAACTAGCTTTTTTAACTTAAATTGTTCAAACTGAGATTAAATGTTTACATTAGTAAAATTAATCACGTCAGCTTAATTTTAAATAATTTACAATGATAAACAGTGAAGGTTTCTCTAAACGATTGAAACAACTATTTGAATATTATGACTTATCCGCCTCTTCTTTTGCTGATAAAATTGATGTTGGACGGGCTTCCATTTCTCATATTTTGTCGGGAAGGAATAAGCCTAGTCTAGATTTTGTTATGAAAGTGGTATCTACTTTTGAAGAGGTAGAACTTTATTGGCTTCTCAATGGTAAAGGAACATTTCCCCCTAGCCAAAAAGAAATTAAAGAAGCTCAATCTTCTAAAACCGAATACGACGAGAAGAGTCCGGCTAAATCTTTTCAACACGATAATATTGAAGTTTCAGTAAATGAATTACCTGAACCAAAAAAAATTCAAAAAGTCATTATATTTTACACAGATGGTAGTTTTGAGGCATATGAAAATTATCCTAAAATCTAAAAAAATCAGAG
>PXBV01000033.1 GCA_003565575.1 Psychroflexus sp.
CCTTTTAAGGCAGAAAAATTAAAGTCACCGGACTAATTTAAAATCAATTTCAATAAAAACACCCCTGGCTTTTTCTCGAGAAAAAGCCAGGGGTGTTTTTATTGAAATGCCTAGATCTTTATTTACTTTCCAAAGCTTCTTGTACCTTTTCTCTTAAGGCATCTCCTCTTAAATCCTTTCCTATAATTACACCATTTTCATCTATAAGAAAAGCAGCTGGAATTGCTTTTACTCCATATTTTTGAGCAATAGGTTCATACCAATGTTTTAAATTAGATACATGATTCCAGTCCAGTTGATCCTGTTCTATGGCTCTAATCCAAGCTTCTCTGTCATTAGGCTTATCTAAAGATACACCCACTATAGTAAAGCCTTTTTCTTTATAATCTTGATAAATACTTACAATATTTGGGTTTTCAACTCTACATGGTCTGCACCAAGACGCCCAAAAGTCTATGAGCGTTACTTTACCCATAGCATCTTTTAAGCTTAACTCATTTCCCTCTGGTGTTGGTCCAGAAAAGTCGGGTGCTTCTGCGCCAAGGTCTGTGTCGTTAATTTCAGCAATATTTCTGCCCAAGGTTTTGCCCAGCGGAGTGTCTTTTATTTCGCGGTCAAAGTTGTTGTAGATGGGTTTTAGCTGATTTAGTGGAACTGCTTGAGAATTCAACGCATCAGACAAAGCCATCATACTTACAATAGAATTAGGGTGAGCTTTCATAAAATCCAAGGTCTCTTCATTTGCTCTTGACTGTAAATCTTCTAAGTCCATTCTTGCATCTAGAAGCTTTTCTTCATCTCTATTAATTTCTGCCTGCATGTATTCATTTTGAAGCGTATTGCTTTCCTCATTATAAGAAGTGAGTAAGTCAATATAATCTTTCAGGTACCGGTTGTGCTCTCCTCCTTCAATTTTAGACTCTCTTAAATTTTGATTATTGATGTCTATATTGATGTCAACTCCTTCATTGATAAAAATTAAATTTCCATTTAGTCCATCAATACGAAGGATTTGGATATCTTGATGCTTGGTTGATTTTAAATCAACTACAAAAGAAGATTGTTCAACTTGTACAGTGTCAAGTGGCTCTGGAACATTATCCACTCCAAGTCGAGACAGATATACATTAGTACCATCTGGTATGTCCTCGGCATTGGCGGATAATTGAGGATTGGAAGAATTGCAGCTTATAAGAGCTAAAGAAAATAAAAGGCTAACTATAATTTTCATTTTTTAATCTATTTTATTTCAAAAATAAGTATCTCTAGCAGAGTAAGCTCTTTTTTGTGGATAAAAATTATTTAAAATTTATTGTCGTTTTCTTCGGGTTAAGCTTATTTGCCTTTACTTGGAGTTTATTAAATCTTAATATGAAGGCTTTTTTTAAAACTTTTCTATAACTTTGAGAGTCGTTCAAATTGAATGTTATTCAACCTTAAGCTTTATTTCTTAAATTTAAACACATCACTTATGTACCAAAAATTACTTTGCCTTTTGATGTTGGTAGGCACAACACTATATTCTCAAGATTATTTTTTTGAAAAATACCATCCATTTGATCAAAATATTCCTTCTCCAGAGGAATTTCTTGGCTATGGTATAGGAGATCACCACACAAGGCATGATCTTATTGTGGCTTACTTTGAAGAGTTAGCACAACACTCAAATAAAGCTTCAATTGAGTATTATGGAAAAACACATGAGGGTAGAAAACTTGTTATGCTCACCATCACTTCAGAAGATCAGCTCTCCAATTTAGAAGCCATTAAAAATGAACATTTAGCTTATACAGACCCATCTAAAAATCCAACTGCTTATGAGGATTTACCGGTATTTGTTAACTTAGGATACAATGTACATGGAAATGAACCTAGCAGTTCTGAAGCGGCTTTACTCATGGCATACACGCTGGTAGCTTCTCAAAATCAAGAGGTGAAAAGCTATCTAGAAAACGCAGTTGTTTTTATAGACCCCACCATCAATCCAGACGGTAGAGACCGGCATACGCATTGGGCTAATATGTATCAAGGCAATCCAGAAGTTGCAGACCCGCAAGATGCTGAACATAATGAATACTGGCCTGGAGGCCGAACCAACCATTATTGGTTTGACTTAAATAGAGACTGGCTGCTCGCTGTAAATCCTGAAAGCCAAGCGAAACTGAAGTGGTTCCATAATTGGTATCCCAACGTAGTAACAGATTTTCATGAAATGGGCACCCAAAGCACCTACTTTTTTGAGCCAATGAAACCCAATGCATCTTTTGAGCCTATTATGCCCAAAGAAAATTATGAAGATTTGAATACCATCTTTGGAAACGCCTTTGCCAAATCTCTAGATAGTATAGGCTCTTTATATTTTACTAAAGAAGTTTTTGATGGAACCTATCCAGGGTACGGGTCTTCATACCCAGATTTGCAAGGTGGTCTTGCCTTGTTATTTGAGCAAGCTAGTTCTAGAGGACATAGGCAAACCACTGCCTTTGGTGAAATCACATTTCCATTTACCATAAGAAATCAATACATTTCTAGTATAGCTACTCTAGAAACTGCAATAGCCAACAAAGCGTTTTTGAGAGAATATCAACAAAACTTCTTTAAATCTGCCTTAACCAATGCATCTAAAGAAAAAATAAGAGGTTATACCTTTGGTGATCCTCAAGACCAAAATAGAACTAAAGCTTTTATTGATAAGCTTTTGATGCATAAAATTGAGGTGTATAAAAATGGAGATCGATTTGTAGTTCCTACAGACCAACCTCAATACAGGATGGTACAGACCATGTTTGAAACCTATGATAAGTACAGAGATAGTGTGTATTACGATGCTTCTGCCTGGTCTATGTCCAATTTTTATAATATGAAATCACAACCAACTAATAAGGTGACATTAGATCATCCAATTGTATCTACAGAGGACTTAATCTCACTTGCGCCAGTAACAGCATCAGACTACGCTTATATTTTAGATTGGAACGACTACAATGCTCCAGCAGCTTTACACTTTTTACAAGAAAAAGGACTCGTAGTATCATCCGCTTCTAAAACTTTTAGTGTTGAATCTGAAGGAAGCAAAAAAGAATTTAACTATGGTGCAGTAATGCTTCCCGTAAGTCTTCAAAAGATGAGTAGTGAAGAGGTATTCCAAATCGTAAAATCTGCTCAGAGCCAGTTTCAAGTCCCTATCACATCTGTTTCCACAGGTCTTAATTTGTCTGGTGTAGATTTAGGAAGTTCTTCTATTTCTCCAGTCACTAAGCCCAAAGCAATGATGCTCATTGGAGACGGTGTGAGGTCTTATGATGCTGGGGAGGTCTGGCACCTCTTAGACACCCGCGTGCATATGCCAATCACAAAAATCCCTATGAGGAATTTTGATAGAGCAAATTTTGATAAGTACAATACCATGGTAATGGTGTCTGGAAGATATAACCTAAGTGAAAACCAATTAGAGAAAATCAAAAATTGGGTGTCAAAAGGAAATACATTAATTACATTGGGTACAGCAAGTAAGTGGGCTATTGAAAAAAAATTAGTGAAAGAAAGCTTGACGACCTATGATAAAGATTCCACAGCAGTTGTTTCTAGAGAACCTTATGTAGATGCTTCAGAAAACATAGGCAAAACTAATGTTGGAGGGATCATTGTAAGAGCTGAAATTGACCGCACGCATCCACTTGCTTTTGGGTATGTAGATGATCAATTACCTGTGTATAAAAACAATACGGTTTGGTTAAAACCAAGTAAAAATCCGTATTCTACAGTTTTGAAATATTCTGAAGACCCTCATATAGACGGCTTTATTACTGATGAGAACTTAGAAAAATACCTTAAACCCTCTGCATCTTTAATTGTGAGTAAAGTGGGGGGCGGAAGAGTAGTAATGTTTGCGGATAATCCAAATTTTAGAGGGTCTTGGTATGGAACTAATCGCTTGTTTTTAAATGCTTTATTCCTTGGGGATAAAATTCGTGTCCCAGAATAATACACGATAAATCAAAATTCTAAAGCAAAATTTTGGAGTTGGTTGTTTTTTATTTATCAAACTAAAATACATACTCGGGCTAGTTCTATAGGTTACTCTTATTAGTGAACTAGCTCAAGTAATTTTGAAATGTTTTAAAGTATTGAAATATTAAAGCATGAGTGATTTTAAAACCGTATATCCTTTTAAAATTAAATTGAGTTTCGAAAAGATTCTTGATAATTTTAAGTCTCGTTTGGATTCTGAAACCAATCCGATATCTAAGGATTACATGCAAAATATCATCGATTATTCTAAAACTTATCCGGAGTTATTTCAAGGTATAGAAAATTTTGATCACTTAGGGCAGTATGATGAACAAATTGGGATTTTACTCAATGATTTATTTCCAGACATCCTCACCCACAACGAGATAAAAGTAGCAACAGCCCCGCTACAAAACAAAATCTTTAGAAAAACAAAGCGTTTTGAAAAAATTATTGAGTCTGTCCCAGAGCAAGATTATAAGTTTTTACCCAGAAACTTCAATCTAGAAAAGGACTACATTTTGGCCTGTATCATAATTTTGAATACTTATTATGGCTACAACGTTGATTTCTTTAGGCCAGAATATTATGATATCCCTGATGCGAACGGTCAATTAAGAAATTATAGATTATTTGTGAATGCAGATTTTGTAGAAATTCTTCCTACTGCTCAAGCTAAAGCTATTACGCAGGAAGATGTAGATGAACTGCTTAACTTTCCAGATGATGTTGAGTTTTGGAAAAAGAAATTTCCGCCAGAATCTTGGATAATTAAAGGGTTTACTATTTTAAACCTTACAGATGTAACTGTAGATAATAGTATTTCAGAAATTAAAACTTTATTGCTCAACAATAATATTCTTACTGATTCTGACTTGATTTCTAAGCAAATGAAATTCATATTGAGCTCTATATTTAATCTTCAAGACTTAGAATTTGGATTTGCATTGTTTGATGATAAAAATGAAAAATTTCAACATGTCAATTCACATTATATAGAAAGCTTTATTCTTGATGCTATTTCCGGGAATAAGTGTAAAGAGGCCTTTTGTCATGGTGCTTATTCTGCTATTGTAAGCGATCATAATTATTTTTGTATTACAGATGTAGAAATGTATAAAGCCAAAAACCCAGAAAATAAATTCGCAAATTATTTATCTAATAAATCTATTCAATCTGTTATCCTGGCTCCGGTGAGTAAAAATGGAACGCTGCTTGCCATCTTGGAACTTGTTTGCTACTCCAAAAATAAACTGAACAGCATTAATGCTAAAAAATTGGATGATATTGTTCCTTACTTTGCGGAAACTGTTGAAAATTACCAACAAGATAAGCAAAATAGAATCAAGGCAATTATCCAAAGTGAATACACATCAATTCATCCTAGTGTAGAATGGCGGTTTCAAGAGGAAGCTGAAGCATTTTTAGGAAACCATACAAAGCGAGAAGATATTGAATTAAATGAAATTAGCTTTAAAGATGTTCACCCTTTGTTTGGTCAAATAGACATTATGGATTCTTCTGTTCAGCGAAATACTGCAATACAGAAAGATTTAACTTTTCA
>PXBV01000158.1 GCA_003565575.1 Psychroflexus sp.
CGATTAATTTATTTTCTTCTTCTTCAGCAGAAAGGTAAAGTGGGTCAGATTCAAAATCAATCTTACCATTTTCAACTTTACGGTATGGTGTTTCAATAAATCCCATGCTGTTAACTTTACCATAAACAGACATAGAAGAAATCAAACCAATGTTAGGTCCTTCAGGAGTTTCAATAGGACAAAGTCTTCCGTAGTGAGTATAGTGAACATCACGTACTTCGAAACCTGCTCTTTCTCTTGATAAACCGCCAGGTCCTAATGCCGAAAGTCTTCTCTTGTTGGTTAACTCTGCCAATGGATTCGTTTGGTCCATAAACTGAGATAACTGGTTGGTTCCAAAGAAAGAATTAATCACTGAAGACAACGTCTTCGCGTTGATCAAATCGATCGGTGTAAAGACTTCATTATCTCTAACGTTCATTCGTTCTCTAATGGTTCTTGCCATTCTAGCTAAACCAACACCAAATTGCTGAGACAATTGCTCACCTACAGTTCTAACACGACGATTAGAAAGGTGATCTATATCATCTACTTCAGCTTTGGAGTTAACTAATTCAATAAGGTACTTAATGATAGTAATGATATCCAGCTTTGTTAAAACTTTGCTGTCCATGCTAATATCAAGACCTAATTTTTTATTCATTCTGTAACGACCAACTTCACCTAAATTATAACGTTGGTCGGAAAAGAACAATTTATCAATAATACCACGAGCTGTCTCTTCATCTGGCGGCTCGGCATTACGTAATTGTCTATATATATGTTCTACTGCCTCTTTTTCAGAGTTAGTAGGATCTTTTTGCAGGGTATTATAAATGATAGCATAGTCACCAGTCAAATTATCTTCTTTGTGGAGTAAGATTGTTTTTGATCCAGTTTCTAAAATCTCTTCAATATGATCTTTTTCTAATATGGTATCTCTATCCAATACAATTTCGTTTCTTTCAATAGAAACAACTTCACCGGTATCTTCATCTACAAAATCCTCATACCATGTATTAAGAACCCTTGCAGCAAGTTTTCTGCCTAAATATTTTTTTAAACCTGTCTTAGACACTTTCACCTCTTCTGCAAGGTCAAAAATCTCTAATATATCTTTGTCCCTTTCAAAACCAATAGCTCTAAAAAGTGTAGTTACAGGTAATTTCTTTTTACGGTCAATGTAAGCATACATGACCGAGTTGATGTCTGTAGCGAATTCTATCCAAGAGCCTTTAAATGGGATAACTCTAGCAGAATAAAGTTTGGTACCATTGGCATGGAAAGATTGTCCAAAAAACACACCTGGAGATCTATGTAGTTGAGAAACAACGACACGTTCAGCTCCATTAATAACAAAAGTACCACTTGGGGTCATGTAAGGGATAGTTCCTAAGTAGACATCCTGCACGATCGTTTCAAAATCTTCATGTTCTGGATCTGTACAGTAAAGTTTTAATCTGGCCTTAAGCGGCACACTGTAGGTAAGTCCTCTTTCGATACATTCTTGGATAGAGTAACGAGGAGGATCTACAAAATAATCTAAAAATTCAAGGACAAATTGGTTCCTTGTATCTGTAATTGGGAAATTTTCTTGAAAGGTATTAAATAACCCTTCGTTTGATCTTTCTTCTGGTTTGGTTTCAAGCTGAAAAAAATCTTGGAAAGATTTTACTTGGATATCCAAAAAGTCAGGATAATCAGGCTTGTTTTGTACGGAAGAAAAACTAATTCGTTCATTATGCATTGCTAACATCTAGAAAGATTTTAATGCTTTGAATTTAATAAAAATTCATCAGCAATATTAACTTATAAAAAGTAAAATAAACACGTCGCGTATAGATACGCAAAATGGTTTAGACCTACAAGAGCGAATCTTGTGGTCTAAACCGAGTATTAAAAGTGAGAAAGAGCTTACTTAAGCTCAACTTCAGCACCTGCTTCTTCTAATTGTGCTTTAAGAGCTTCTGCTTCGTCTTTGGCTACACCTTCCTTAACTGGAGCTGGCGCACCATCAACTAATGCCTTAGCATCTTTAAGACCTAAACCAGTTAATTCTTTCACAAGTTTAACAACTGCTAATTTTGAACCACCTGGAGCTTTTAATATAACATCAAATTCTGACTGCTCTTCAGCTTCTTCGCCTCCACCAGCAGCGGCGCCACCAGCAACAGCTACTGCAGCTGCAGCAGGCTCTATGCCATATTCTTCTTTTAAAATATCAGCTAACTCATTTACCTCTTTTACAGTAAGGTTAACTAATTGTTCTGCGAAATCTTTTAATTCTGCCATTTTCTATCGTTTTAATGTAATTTAATATTTAGTAATTAGTGCGTGTTTATTCTTCTCTTTGTGAAAGTGTTTTAAGTATTCCAGAAAGTTTACCACCACCAGATTTAAGTGCTGATACAACATTTTTAGCTGGAGATTGAAGTAAACCAATAATGTCTCCAATAACTTCTTCTTTAGATTTAATATCTACTAAAGCGTCTAAGTTTTGGTCTCCTACATAAATGGATTCTTCAACATAAGCCCCTTTCAAAATAGGCTTTTCATTTTTCTTTCTAAAGTTTTTGATCACTTTAGCTGGAGCATTACCAGTTTCTGAAAGCATAATAGAAGTACTGCCTTTCAAAATACTAGTTAATTCTCCAAAATCTTTATCTGAACTCTCCATAGCTTTAGCTAGTAGAGTATTCTTAACCACCATTAACTTAACGTCTGCTTTAAAGCATG
This sequence comes from Psychroflexus sp., assembly GCA_003565575.1. GTDB lineage: Bacteria > Bacteroidota > Bacteroidia > Flavobacteriales > Flavobacteriaceae > Psychroflexus. The sequence continues at coordinate 2,716 of PXBV01000158.1, forward strand.
CTCGTCTTAAGTCTGACGTTAATGATGCATTCAACCCTGAAATATCTGCTAAATATACATTTGATGAATCCGCTAACTTAGTAGTTAAGTCGTTTATTACTGTAGATTTCTCTTCTCTTGTCATAACTTAATATTATTGCTCTGTAAAGCGTTTAGTATCGATTTCAATACTTGGACTCATAGTTGAAGCGATATGGATGCTTTTTATATAAGCACCTTTCACAACCTGAGGTTTAAGCTTTACAAGGGTAGTTAGTAATTCTCTAGCGTTTCCTGCGATTTTTTCTGCATCAAAAGACACTTTTCCAACGGCTGCGTGAACAATACCTGTTTTATCAACTTTAAAGTCAATTTTACCAGCCTTCACGTCAGAAACAGCTTTTGCAATGTCCATAGTAACAGTACCAGTTTTAGGATTTGGCATAAGACCTCTTGGTCCCAACACTCTACCCAATGGTCCTAATTTACCCATTACACTCGGCATAGTCACAATCACATCTACATCTGTCCAACCCCCTTTTATCTTTTCAAGATAATCATCAAGTCCAACATAGTCTGCTCCAGCATCTTCAGCATCTTTAGCTTTGTCTGGAGTTACAAGAGCCAAGACTTTTACATCTTTACCAGTACCATGAGGCAATGTTACAACCCCACGAACCATCTGGTTTGCTTTTCTTGGATCTACATTCAATCTTACGGCTAGATCAACAGATTCGTCGAAATTAGCGTAAGCTACTTCTTTCAATAAAGCGGAAGCATCTGCTACTGAATAGGTCTTAGACTTATCTAGTTTAGATTCTGCTTCTTTTTGCTTTTTAGTTATTTTTGCCATGTTAATTTCGTTTTTTTAAAATGGTGCACTACCTTTTACGGTTATACCCATAGATCTTGCTGTACCAGCGACCATTTTCATTGCGGACTCAACTGTAAAAGCATTCAAATCTTGCATTTTATCTTCTGCAATTGCTTTAATTTGATCCCAAGTTACAGAACCAACTTTTTTTGAATTAGGTTCACCAGATCCTTTTTTTAACTTTGATGCTTCCATGAGTTGAACTGCTGCAGGTGGAGTCTTGATTATAAAATCAAAAGACTTGTCTTTGTATACTGTAATTTCTACAGGAAGTACTTTTCCACTCTTATCTTGTGTCCTACCATTGAATTGCTTACAGAATTCCATGATATTCACACCAGCAGCACCCAAAGCAGGACCAACCGGCGGGGATGGATTTGCAGCACCACCTCTTACCTGGAGTTTAACTACTTTACTTACTTCTTTTGCCATTTTTTAAAATTTTGGTGAATTGTTTTCAGTGGGAAGCATTAGTTTTAAAAACAATTCTATATTATGTGTAACATTTAAATTTTCTCTACTTGCATATAGCTCAACTCAACAGGTGTTTTTCGTCCAAATATTTTGACCATAACCTGCAATTTCCTCTTTTCTTCATTAATCTTTTCGATAGTTCCAGTAAAGCTATTGAAAGGTCCATCTACAACTTTAACAGATTCACCTAAAGTGTAAGGAATAGATACGTTTTCTTTTTGAACAGAAAGTTGATCCACCTTACCTAACATTCTATTTACTTCAGACTTTCGCATAGGCACCGGTTCACCTCTTTTGGTTTCGCCAAGGAACCCAATAACACCATTAACACCTTTAATGACGTGTCCTACTTCGCCTTCAAGACTAGCATGAACCATGATGTATCCTGGAAAATAAACTTTTTCTTTATTTATTTTTTTCCCGTTACGAATTTGTACTACATTTTCTGTAGGAACTAAAATATCATCAACATAGTCACTCAGACCTTGATGGGCTATTTCTTTTTCAATATAATCCTTGACTTTATTTTCAGAACCACTTATAGCTCTAACTACGTACCATTTTTTTAAATCTGTCTCAGACATGAACTATGATTTAACCCAATTAAAATATTGTTTTACAGCCGCACTAAAAACCTCATCAACGCCCCAAATAGCTAAGGAAAACAAAATTGAAAAAACGGCAACTATTACCATCAGTTTTTGTCCTTCAGCCCAAGTTGGCCAAGTCACATGATTCTTTAATTCGCTGTAAGACTCGCTTACGTAATTTTTAAAATTTGACATCTACTTAAGATTTGCACGGGTTGAGAGGCTCGAACTCCCGACACCTGGTTTTGGAGACCAGTGCTCTACCAACTGAGCTAAACCCGTATATAACTGACAACAAAAGTTGAAAGTTATTAATTTGATTCACATACACTTCAAAACACAACTAATAAACCAAATATTGTATTCAATTTTTGAAGCGTGCAAAGAAACAAAAAAAATTTCAGAAAAAAAAGAAAACTTAAAAAGTTAAGGTATCCAACGTAAGCGGACACCTTAACTGTAATATAGAAAATTCTTAATATTAAAGAATTTCAGTAACTTGACCTGCACCTACAGTTCGCCCTCCTTCACGAATTGCGAATCTTAGACCTACATTAAGAGCAATTGGTTGAATCAAATCAACGGTAATCGTTAAGTTATCACCTGGCATAACCATTTCAACTCCCTCAGGAAGATTAATAGTACCAGTAACATCTGTAGTTCTTACATAGAATTGCGGTCTGTAGTTGTTATGGAATGGCGTATGACGTCCACCTTCTTCTTTTTTCAAGATATAAACCTCAGCCTTGAATTTTCCGTGTGGCTTAATAGAACCAGGTTTAGCGATTACCATACCTCTTGAGATTTGACTTTTTTCAATACCTCTTAATAAGATACCTACGTTATCTCCAGCCTCACCTCTATCAAGTATTTTACGGAACATTTCAACACCAGTAATTGTTGACTTCATATTTTCAGCCCCCATACC